>DATFAW010000491.1:0-19994 GCA_035254165.1 Paludibacter sp. | reverse complement strand
AACATTAAGAAGCGATTCCTTAGAATAATAGTTAGCTAATTTTTCAGAAGCATATATGATTATTTCAGAAACTGTTTTAGTTGATTTCATAAGATCAAATATAAAACTGTCTAATATTAAAATCATTTCTTCAATATTTTCGCAATTCAATAATCTTTCCTGCAGGGTGGCAGTTTTTCGCGGAGAAAGTAACGTAAAGTCAATTGGGTTATCAGTTAATTCAAATGCAGGAATTCCAAAGAGAGAAATTAATGTATGGGGCTTTAAAAAGTACGCAATTAAAATAAAGTCTTCATTTATAGTTAAGCTTTCAGGCAAAATTGTCTGACCAAACAGAGTTAAATAATTACTGTTGCTGTTTCCAAGTTTACCTTTTACGGATTTAAAAAGTAAAGTAGGAACACCATTAGCATATAATGGAAGAACAAACGGTTTGAAAAAAACCTCATTTTCAATAACCAAAATTCTGTCGACATAGTTGGCAATTTTATAGTTCGGTTTTATGTTCAGAGATCTCATTTTTTACTTAGGTTTTGTCTGTCTGGAGTGTTCGCTACAATGACCGCCAACGGAAAACGGCTTGGCGCGGTAGCGGCAGTCTGTGTTACTTTCGATCGGCCTGGCCGTAACTTTTACTTAATTACGGCCAATGTACAAAAGTTCAGCAGAATTACTATCGATCAGGATATGTACTCAACCCGCCATTGTCGTCAAGCCTCATGTTGTAGGCAGTGCCTTACGGTTTGTAAGGAATTTCTTTCGGTTCATTTTTGTAGTAATTCGCAATAATTGAAAGCTGTTTGTCGGTCAAAAGAATAGCGTGCAGGTCATTACCGCCATATAGAAGATAAAACTGCTCATCAATATTTTTTGCCGTCAGCATTTCATTCACTTTTAGAAAGAAATTTTTTGGAGCGGTGTCCAAAAATGCATTGTTGTCTAGATCCTTTTGATCGAATAGTCCTATTGTGTCACTATTAATTAAAGCGTCGAACGAATTTTCCTTGTCGTTTAGCTTACGCGCAGATACTTTGACATTTCTTTTAGCTAAAATTCGATTAACATTTGGCAGGAAGAAGTCAAAGTTAAATTCAGCAAGCTCTTCAGCGTCGATATGAACTATCTTGAAATTGTCAGCCCCATAAATATCGAAAGAATTTGTGAGTTGTATCTGTAAGCTATCAATCTTGGAGCTGTCTGCATATTTTAAAAAGCCGTTGGCTATAAGGTCTTTGGCATAACTGCTTTTGCCCAAATCTTGCGTGGCGTTACTTTTAATCTGTTTATTTTGATTGCAGCTGAGCAAGAATATTGCGTAATATGCGAGTGCTAATTGCTTCATCTTGCATGTTTGGCATTGCCTACAACGGTTTACGTATTGGCGATGGTGGGGCATTTGAAAAACGTCAGCCCAACATTTGCACCAAAGCCCCTATAGAATTACAAATGTTGAGTTTATAACTGTCAGCCCCACTATTGCCAATACGATGTATGTCGTTTTTTATTGATTAAGTTGTCTAATTAAATCAGTCCACCGTTGCTCTTTAAATAATATTTTAAAAGCAGGTTGATTATACAATTGTCCTTTAGTTAAACAGCTTCTAAGAAATAACAAGTCTAAAAAATCCACTGATATACTTTTGTATTGTTCATCATTATCTATAGCTGCAATCTTTGAGAAGATAACTGCGGCTTCATAATTATCTGCATTACTCATTCCACCTAAAAAGGTAGATGCAGTATTATAATAATCATAGGTTTTTTGAAACTCTTTTTTGTTATAGAAATATTTGGCACTGTCAATAAGAAGCTGAACGTGCGCTGCATAAATAGAATCATTTCGTTCAGATTCTTTAGCAGTCATTTTATGATAAGCAAATCCGTAAGTGAGTGCATAAATTCTTAGAGGTTGTAAGCCGATTTTTTCTCTTCGCTCATCAGTCAGATATTCTTTTATAAGAGGTCTGAAAGCAGAAGCTTCTCCATTGCTTGTCCAAACTACTTGTGTGCCATACAATTGTTTATAATTAAGATTACATTGAACTCTGTCATAAAGAAAAGCATAATTTTCCATATTTAATTCTTTGGTTCCTTTTAGCTTTTCCATAGCTTTCAATGCTGTTTGTTGAAACATTACATCCTGGTCGGCATGTTGAACAATAAGCCATAAATTATTTTGTCCATCCTTTCCTATCTGAGATATTTTAAGCCAACCATATTTTTTAATTATTTCTTTTGCTTTGGTTAAATTGTTAAAGTCTGACTGATTGATTTGCTCATTAATTATTTCTTCTAAACTATCATTATTAGTTTGCGCTCTTTTATATCTAAGTTTCTGGTCGTTTAGTGTCATTAAATTGATTTCCTTTCTTAAAGAAGGCAATTGTAAAGTTTGGGCATAAAGCTTTTCCTTTGTAAAAGCTTGTTCTTTTATTGCTTTCCACTTTTCAGGAAAAGTATTTCTTAAGTAATCAAAGTACGGGTCAAACGCTAACCAATCGGCTTCTGTCCAACCAGTTGATAATGATAGTTGCAAATATTGAAATGCTTTATCATCATTGCTATCTAATGAATACATACCGGCTGCTTTGTAAGCGGTCAAAGCATCAGGCTGTTGAATTTGAAAAGCTTTCTCATAAAGTTTAATAGCACTTTTATAATTTTCTTGCAGATGAAATAAACTCGCTTTTGCTATTAAAGTCTGGTAGTCACTGTCCCATTGTGCACTTAAAGTGAACCAACCGCAACAGCTAAACAAAATAAGTATGATTGATTTCATTTGAAGTGTCCCGATAAAATGGCATACAACGTTCCGCAGCTACCCGCAGGCAGGCTATTCACTGGCCCAGCTAAGAAGTACTGCAGTTTAAATATAGTGATTTATTGATTAAATGCGCTACAGACCTGCTTGCGGGTAGCTGCTGTTATGCGGTCGTGCACCCTTGTCCTGGTAGCGCCAGTGTCCGCCGAAATGCTGTCTGCCGAGATGCTAAAAGGAAAATTTCTTTTAGTTTTTTTGCGTCTGCCTGATGTATACTGAAATGCTAAAGGCCGCTGGCATTTTACAAGCGTATTTGGCGCAACTAAAAATGTCAGACCGCTGAAAAAGCGTCAAATGGGCTTGGGAATGCGTAGAGGAATCTACAAATCACCAGTGCGCTTTAGATAAAAACTCTGATTTTTCTTTACACGACCGTTCAATTTGAATCCTACTCGAGTAGATTCCCCTTGAATAGCAATGTTTGCATGTGAAACATTGTTAATCTGAATCTCCTCTATAATTCTTTCAAAGAATATGTAATTTGATGCCGAGCCAGATCTCACTATTATACGGTCTCCGACTGATATATTAATATCTTTAACCTCAAGACAAAGAATGTTATGGTCAAAGATCGCTACATAGCTTGAAGCGGCGAAATCACGACCACATTCATACTCCAGTGTTGCATCCCTTAATATTTCGAATAATGCGTTTGAAAACTGCCGCAGAAACTCTATGTATTCGGGAAATATTGAATTGTTAAGAATTGTGTTTTCTAGGCCTGTGCCGTGGGAAATGTCGTTTCTTCTTTGCGCCAAATCGCTTAGTAAATTGAATATTATTTTTTCTTCAGTAATGTGAATATTTAGATCTGATCCCAGTCTTTCGTTAAGAAAAGCATGAAAGTTTTCATTAAGTTTTATTTTGCTTCCAATAGACTTGATACCAATCCTACTGAAGAATTCAGTAATAGATGAGATTCTAAAATTTGAGGTGTGGTCAGTAAATGCAATTGTATTTAGTTCGCTTTTGTCATTTACTAGGCAATTATGGAGCTTTGTGGCTATTAGGGAAATATTTTCGTTCTCATATTTTGGAACTTTTAAATTTTGAATTAATTGAGCTGACAATATTGAATGATTCTCTTTGACTGGGCTAGGTAAATTACTAAAATTGGGAACAAAGCCGCAGAGTTGATCCAGATAACCAACCAGTACAGTTTCGATGAATTTTTCAAAGAAACCATACATAGAAACGACGATTGAATTATACTCGAAAACTTTTCTTAAAGGCAAGTCTCCAAGAATAGCCTTCGTTGCATTTAAGCGATCATTTATTGCAACAGAATCTGCTTCGACCGGGGTGTACCTTATTATGCTGCCAACTGAGTCAATATACTGGATGTATTTTTCTAGTTGTTCTAACTCAGATAGAAAGCGATCTAGAGCTGCTTTCATTTTATGATAGCCTCAAAATATTTTTCAAGTAGTTCCATACGTTTTGTTATGTCATTCTTGTTGAATCTTCCTTTAAATTGAGATGCTTGCTCTTTGTAAACTAAATCGAGTTCCTTTCTAATTTGCTCGGCTTTACTTGTCAGTAATTCTTTGTGAGCAGTAAAATCACTTAATACGTACATTAAACTATCGTAAAGGACTTTTGTTGGTTGCTCATAAATAGTCCATTTAGGTTCACCGCCTCTTGTCCTTTCCCTTGGCAGCCAGAATGCAGCTTCTCCAAAAATATCATAGATCAAATCAATCGTTTCAACGAATGCTTTTTCTAAGTTTGACAGCACGTCGGCCGGAAACAAATTTCCCAACTTGAGGTAGTCGTCAAGAAACGATTTCAGTTGGTCATTATCCCATTTATCTATTTGCCGAAATGCGAAAAATCGAAGCACTAACTCTACATCCTCCATTTTGCTAAACATTGAGTCTTTAATTAGTTCCTCAGGGAGAACCTGACCTGCTTTTTCAGCGGCAGAAGGTTCTGGAATACTCCACATACGGCAGAATTTTTCGTTTCTGGCAAGCTTTATGCACAGGTTGTTTAATCCACCAGGATAAATTGCATTTCTCGATTCTTGATATGTCAACATGGCCCCGCCACTATTGATGCGCTCAAATACCAACTGCTTAAGGCGCTTTGCTTCTGTTTCGTTTTTTGCTGTTTCTTGTAAAAGAATTATTGATGAAATGTACCTCCTATCAATCCCTTTTCTTACTTGTTCTGGCAAAGTTGAATAGCTATAGCCATTGAGCTCTGACCACTCTTCCAGTCCCTCGAGTTTGTATTCGTCACTATAAAATTGTGCAATCGCCGTCAACCGCTGTAGCCCATCCATAACCTCATAAACTGAATAAGAAATCTCATACAAAAAAACTGGAGGAATCGGAACATTCATTATAATTGATTCGATGAGTTTTGATTTTTTGAGTACGTCCCATCGGTGGCGCCTTTGAAACTCAGGATTTAGGATGTAATCATCACTTTTAACTATCCCTAAAATTGTATTTAACGGGTACCGTGCTTGTTCTGTTATAATTCTTACTTCTCCCTTCCTGTACTTCTCATTTATCGCTTCTTCTTTTGCGGCATGTTCGTCTTTAATACTTTTAGTATTAAAATTAACGGACTCCTTTTCAAATAATTTTTTCATAGTATTCTATTTCACGTCTAAGTTATTATAAAAAAGTACATTCTGCTCTTTTGCCCGGCTTTCCAAATTGTCGCCATAGCCGCTCAAATGTGCTGCTTCCAGCGTTCTGTCCTTGTGTTGGCAATAACCACAAACCTGTCGGCAGCTAAAAGTACATGTCCGAAAAAGTTCCAAGGTCCGAGTGCTTGTCAACCGATGCGCTACTGTTCTTGTCGGACTGAGAACTGTCAACCGAGTTGCTATTGTTCTTGTCCGAACGAAATGTTAGGTCCGGCGTCTGGGGGCGCATGCCGCACAACACTTAAAAGTAAGAACCCCCGCTCATTAAAAAAAACTGTCAATCACTTATTTGTATCCGCATTATTTGGGGTAGATGTTTGGGTTCTACTTAAAAAACTGCGGAATTATCTACTTATATAACTGCGGAAAGTTACCAGTTGAGTTTATCCAGAGGGCTTTCTATTTTATCAAATGCTTTTCTGTTCACACGGGTGTACAGCATGGTGGTTCGGATGCTGTATAATCCAGCCAATGTCTGCAATACCTATGAGAAAAAATAGCGTACTTTCCGCAATTGCTTGGTTTAAATTACCCACGCTAGCGCCACCTCAGTCCCACCATGGGGTAAGTCAATGCCCTATCCCTCTCGGGATACACATTGCAGTTTCAACAGAATAATTTTCGGGGAGTTAAATACTTGCAACAGGTACACAATATAAAAAAATCAGCAGAACAAGCAGATATTATATATTGAATTTTTATTTACTTTTTTATGAGTGGTGTCGGATTACTACCGGATGATCGGGAAATGGAGCAGCCTGGGTTATAAGGGGTACAATAACCGCTATCTAACTTATTGATAATCAAATAATTGCATTTGAAAACACCCTGTAAGCCAATGTTTTCAAGCCTTCCCGCAGTTTTCTTCGGGTGTTGTTCGAGTCAGCGTCCTGTTTTTTCAATGCTGGCGCGGGTTTCAATGGGGTTCACTCGAACGAAGTACGAAGGAGATAGGAAGGAATCCTTTTCAGCTTGAGTGATCAGTTAGTGATTTATCAATGGTATTATACTGAAAAAACTGTACAGCTAAAGTTGGATTTTCAGACTCCGCACATCGGGGCGTCTAATAGGTGTTTTACAAATATTTTACCACTTATTTTATTTCGAACTCAGGTTATTAGGTTATTAGGTTATTAGGTTATTAGGTTATTCCAAAAAATTGTGACTGATAAGTGTAACAAAACGTAAAATACAACGTCTTCTATAATTAGCTAATAATTAAACTCTTTTAGAATATGCTAAAATTAAACATGACCACCCTCCTATTTCTTTGCATCAGTTGTGCGGCTTTTGCACAACACCGGCAAAGCAATCTGAACACTTCTGATATCACGAATTTTTGGATCGCCTATGACCAAATCTGTGCAAGCAGGGACAGCACCAGGCAATACGAATTGCTGAATAGCTTTTTTCTGGAAAAGGGTACTCCCGGTCTAAAAGCGATTATGCAAGCCCGAGATTATACTGCCAAATCATATATCGACGCCATCAACAACTATCCCTTATTCTGGAATTCAATACGTCCGAATACCCTCAAGGCAGTGGGGATGGCAAAAAAAATTGAGATCGCTTTAGGACGGTTGAAAAAACTATACCCAGCTTTAAAACCATCTAAAATCTATTTTACCATTGGTGCTTTACGAACAGGAGGAACGACTCAGGACGGCATGGTGTTGATAGGTAGCGAAATAGCAATGGCCGACAGCAGCACGGTAAGTAGCGAATTCCCTTCATCATTGAAACACCTGCGCCCTTTCTTTAATAGCAATCCGGTCCGGAATGTTGTTTTTACAAATGTGCATGAATATGTACATACCCAGCAAAAAACAACGATCGCTGAAAACCTGCTAGGGCAAAGCGTACTGGAAGGTGTGGCTGAGTTTCTGGCAGTGAAGGCCACCGCACAGCCTTCCACCATCCCGGCGATGGCGTACGGCCGGGCAAATGAAGAAAATGTTAAAAGGCGTTTTGCGCAACAAATGTTCAATTCGTTTACCGGCTTTTGGCTTTACAGTAATGCAGAGAATGAATTTAACATGCGGGATCTGGGTTACTATGTTGGTTATACGATATGCGAGCGATATTATAACCAGGCTGCGGATAAGGCCAAAGCGATGCAAGATATGGTCGAACTGGATTATAATAACGAAGCGGAACTGGCAGATTTTGTAGACAAATCCGCCTACTTTGCACAGCCCATGAATGCACTCCATGAATTGTTTGAAAGCAGCAGACCAATAGTGACAAGCATCAGTCCGTTGAAGAATGGAGATACGCTGGTAAGCCCGAATGTAACCACCATCACCCTGACATTTTCCGAGCCGATGGACACAAGATACCGGAACTTTGAGTCCGGTTCACTTGGGGAGAGTAAATTGATGCAGGTTCAGAAAATACTCGGCTTTTCCGCCGACAGCAAATCTCTGTCTCTTGAGGTCGCTTTAAAACCTATACAACAGTACCAGTTAATAATTGGTCCGGGGTTCAGAAGCCTTTGGGGCATTGCTCTAAAACCTTACCAGATCAACTTTAAAACCGGCGATAAATAAATTGAACGATATGCGGGGGACAAATCCGATCAAATCCATAAAAATGAAATACACCTTTTTGCTTTTTTTTTTAATCCTAAGTAATTTATCTGTTTTCTCAAGCGGCGCCGGACAACTTCCGGGAGATAGTTCCGCCATCGTCCTTAACCGGATGATTGTCCGCCTGTATAACAAAAGCAATAACGAAGCCATATATGCATTGGGCAGCACGTCTTACCAGCAGCTTGAATCCGCTGCTTCACTCGCCAAATTAATGAACGGCTACCTGAAAAAAACAGGCAGCATAATCACCGACTCCTTATTATATACCTGCGGAAAGGTCAGCTGCTTTTTATGGGTAGGAGAAAAGTCCAACCTCCGAGTAAAATGGTTCATGAGCGATCCCGATCATTTTGATGATTACCAAATCGACGATTTGATAGTACAACCGAGTATCGGTCAAAGGGTGACGACCGACAACCCATTGTTCTCGCCTATGGATAGGATCGTACAGCAAAATGCCCAACTCTACCTGCAAAACCCCAATACAAAAGCCTTAACGATAGGTATTCTTAAAAACGGAAAATCATCTGTTTACAATTATGGAGAAACAGGCAAAGGGAACAGCATGTTACCAGACACAGCTACCCGGTATTTAACTGGCTCTATCGCCAAAACCTTTGTGAGCCTGATGATCGCGCAAGCCGTCATAGACGGCAAAGTGAAATTAACAGCGGATATACGAACCTATTTACCCGGCACCTATCCTAACCTTCAATTTAAAGGTACAGCCATTCGTGTGGTTAACCTGCTAAACCATACGTCCGGGTTGCCGGACAGTTATCCTTACCCTGCCGGATACAACAATTGGACAACAGAACAGAAATATATCTATTTTGAAAGTTATACCGCCGACAGCCTGGCGAATGCGCTCCATGTCATCAAACCGGAGTTCCTACCCGGCAGTCGCTACGCCTATAACAGCAACGTTTTCCATATCCTTATCCTCATACTGGAAAAAGTTTACAACAAACCCTATGAACAAATCCTTCGGCCCTATCTTGAAAAAAAATTTGGGATGAAACACACAGGTGTCACACTCCGTTCAGACGAAGCTGCATTGCTAACAACAGGTTACAACGCAACTGGCAATCCTCTACCCAAACGTACGGCTATGCGCGCTTTTCGCGGGGGGCCTAGTCTGTTCACCACAGCCGCTGATATGCTTCTATACCTCCAGGCCAATCTCAGTGAAAAAAATCAGGCGATTAAGCTAACACACAAGGTAACTTATCGAAAAGACGCCACCGAAAGCCTCGGCCTAGCCTGGATGGTCACGCAATCCTGTTCCGGTGAAAAACGTATCTATCACAGTGGTAAGGCAGGAAGCGGATTCCTTATGTTTTTAACGTTCTATCCAGAAAGGCAGGAAGGCATCGTTATCATGGTCAATGAAACGATCAGCCAGGGCAGAATTTCCGCTTTGGAACAGTTGCTGCACCAACAATTAAATGAGCAGTCTCGTTAATTCGCTCTCCGTTTTGATCTTATTAAAACGTTTGACCAACCCTATCAATATGACCACTATTGTAAGCTCCCCTAAAACCACCTGTTACGGGCTTTTGCAAATTCAGAGAATCGGGGAAGCATGCATTATAGGTTAGCGTCTTTCTGTATACTAAAAATTTTACCTATTAAAAGATAAAATCAACTTCCATTCCATTATAAAAAACAGGTGTATTTTTTGATGAAATAATGTAACCTACATGAAATTTCAATGGAAGAAGTAATTGAGCGGGTATTCGTAATATCAGGGGCATATTGTAATAGTTTATATTAAATAACGAGCCTAACTGCATTCCAATTTGTGGTACGTAGACATACGAATAATTTCCATCTCTGTGTTGTAATCCCATTTCATTATAGACATATAGTCCAATAAACCGCCTATCGTTTACCCAAAAATCGTAGTTGCCTCGAATACCACCTTTTATTATTGAGTTTTGGGGTTTTGCTCTTCCATCTTTCTCTGCAAAACGACCAATATTGTATGAAATTGTATAGCCATACCAAGAATCGATCATTCCCTTTTTACCGCCCAATTTATTAACATTATAGTTATTACCCAGCGAACCGATATTCAGACGGGCTTCTATGCTTGAATAAGAGCTTGAGGCACTACTGTTTCCCGCCATTAAAAAAGAATTGGCAATTCTACTCCTTATAAAATTTCTGTAGTATGGTGGTTTATTTGCATCTTCAATACTTTTATTTCTGGCCAGGTTCTCGGGCATTACGCTTTTTAGTTGGGTGTTGTATGGGAGTGGGATCAAAGACAAAGCCTTATAATTCGCAATAAAAAAAGCAGTTTTAGCATTCGGTTCAGTTGGTATTTCCTTCATAAAATGCTGCAAGTTTGTGTTTTTTTGATAGCCTTTTTCAAAGCCAGCCTTCAATTCAGAAATAGAAATATATACTGCATTGATTATTCTCTTTGTTTCATCTGTTTCTGTAGGATAATTGATATTCAGCAAATCATTTGCCTGATTATATCTATCATGATATTGGTTATAATAGCCATCGCCATATTCTTTCCATTGCTCACCATTTAGGTTTACTACTTCTGTACCGTATTTGCAGTAAAAATTGTGAATGGGCATATTGTTGACCAAGGATGAAAAGACAGTACGATTTACCAATAGATGTCCTGCAGAAAAAGCATCTTCCAGGAAGTGGTCGGCAAAGCCATTGTATAAAAAAGAATAATATAAATATTTCTTTGCATCTGAGTTACCAAGCTTTGCTTCTGTTCCTGCAATTTCAGCCAGGTAAATTGCTGCTGTGTGCAAGGTTATATACACATTTATAGCATTTGTTCCATTCAGATTTTTAAAGGCCGATTCAATCAAAGCAGGATTAATGATGTTTTCAATATTTTCAATCCTGAAATCGTCAATATGTTCCTGCAATCCTTTTTGGTATTCATAAAAATGAGATATATTTTTTAGAGCCAATACAGCATAATTGGCATCTAACTTGAATACTTCCCCATCAGGTGCAGCAGAGTAACCAGTATTGATGTATTGATTTTGCAATGCAACTATCTTTAACAAATAACTATTTTGTGTAAGCAGTTGTTCCTCTAATTTCAATGGATTCCCAACATGATCGCCACTAAGTGCATTGATAGTACCATAACCAATAGGAAGGCCATGAATTGATAGATTAGAGAATACATAAGTATTAACTGTGCCGTCAAAATTAAATGGCATGAATTCTCGTAATATACTACTTTCGAATGCTCTATTTTGATTAAAGAAGAGACTCATGGCCTTGTTTCCAATGTCTACATGTTCTCCATAATTATATGCTAAACTAATATTGACAGAAGAAAATGCAACGATGGGTATAAAAAACAGTTTAAACCAGATACTATTGTTGTTTACTGATTTTATATGTTTCATAGAAAGTTTAAATTAAAGCAATTTGATTCCGTCATTTTTGAAAGAATACTGTTCTTCATTATTGTTGTAAAAGATGAGATTGTATTTTGTTATTTTACTCGTGTTGCTTTTTTATTGCCGTTAACAGTAAAGCCATTGATAGTTCCGTTTAAATCTTTTGTAAATTTATAGTCAGCTTTATATTCCGTGATATAAAAGTCCAAATCGGTTGTGAAATATATCTTGCTTTGTAATGCTCCATTTAGCCAGAGTCCATTTTCATTCTTTATTATCGATACGGTATCTCCATCGAGCAAATAACGACCAACGTAATTATTTAAAATATTGTCAGCCAAAGTGATTGTTTGTTTTACTACCGGATTATAAAAACTATCCCAATGGTAAACGATTGCAACACTATTAACTATTTCATTTAAAATACCTAAGTTGTCTGAATTAACCATTACAACTACTCCATTACCATATTTAATGCTGCCTCTGTATTGGCAACCAAAACCTTCGTTCGAGCCACTGTGTTGAAAATATTTCTCGTCTCCTTTCTTATTTATGTAAACCCCAAACGCATTTATGCTATCTAAATAAGGTGTTAGCCTTAATCTTGTCATTTCAGGAGTAAGCACTTTTTCCGATTTTCCATGATATGAAAGTTGTGTTTCGATGATATACTTAGCCAGATCAGTTGGATTTGTCCAAAGCCCTGCCGCTGCTTTCTCCGGATAAATATTGAATTTACTTCCCTTCATTTCTTCACCATATCGGTTGTATCCTGTTGCCAGTAAATATTGGTTGTTGGGAGGAGGTGGTTGCGTAAAAAAACTTTCAGTCATTCCCATAGGTTTCAATACTTGTGTCCACATGAAATCTTCATACTTCTGCTTTGTAATGTCTGTAACTATCAATTGCGAGATTGTGGTTCCACCACCTGAATATTCAACTTTTTTCCCGGGTTCATACATGGACCGGACAGCTTTTGAATTAGCAGGTCTTTTACCATCAAATATTTCACTTAACGTTGGTATGCTATCGCCTTTGGCATATCCCTTAAAGCCATGTATTGTCAAACCAGCCGTATGACTTAAAAGATTTGCAGTGGTTATTTTCTTGTTATGAGATAAAGAATCATACGGAAATTTCCATGTGGTTAAATAGTTGTTTATATCGGCATTTAAATCCAACTTTTTATCCTGAACCAATTTTAAAACACCAACTCCGTTCAACGATTTACTTAGCGATGCTGCCTGAAACAATGTTTTTGTTGTAACTGCGCGATGTTCCGATATATCAGCCCATCCGTATGCCTTCACCCATTCAATTTTGTAGTCTTTAATTACGGCAATACTTAGCCCGGGAATTTTGTATCGAACCATCCTTTCTTCAAGGGAAAATTTCTGACTGTCCTGAGCCATTGCCCATGGAACCAGATTATTTTCAACTTGTTTTATTTTGTCCTGAACTTCCTTTGAGTAAGTATTCTTGTTCTGTGCAGATGCAAAATTTCCGAGAATAATGACTGCTAATACTGCTGCTACTTTTTTCATTTATATGTTTTTCTTTTTTTGTAAATCCTCTGCATAAATTCTAACTAACGTTTTGGCAATGCCTTGTTGGCAGCCGTACTATTTTGGGGCAAAATATGGTAAAATGTAGTTTATCAATATGTCAAAAGGCAGTTTTGATTTTGAAGAATTGTAGCTATTACCAGTAAATGATACAATCAAATTTAAGTCTCTAATCACCATAATATATTGTCCACCATTTCCAGAAGCAAAAACAATATTATACTTAAATTTTTCAGTCTTTACTTCCTCATTGTACCATGTGTAACCATAATAAGTTGGCTGAGGAATAGCAATTTTATTCTTAGAAATCCTCGCATTTGAAAAGTCCTCAATTTTATGACGTTTTTCTGTCATAACTTCTATCCATTTTCTTGAAACGATTCTTTTCCCATTAAAAACGCCGTCGTTTAAGACCAATTGCCCAATTTTATTCATATCTCTTGTGGAAATATAGAAAGAACCTGCTGATGTTTCGTGCCCCATTGGGTCTTTGGTCCACCTATAGTTGGTGATACCCAATGGTTTGAAAAGATACATGTCTGCAAAATCTGAAACAGTCATGTGCGCGGCATGAGCAATTATGCCTCCTAAAAGCATCGCATTTATTGAGGTATAGTTCCATTGAGACCCTGGCTTGTTTTTTAAAGGCAAGTCAAGGCAAAATTTTATCCAGTCTTGCTTAGTCTGCATTTCGTCTTCACAATCTTTGTTCCCGTTCCATTCTTCGCAATCAAACCCAGATTTCATCTCAAGCAAATGTTCAATTGTCATGCTGTCTTTTAGAATATTCCAGTTTCCATAAGGCTTATACTCAGGAAAAAAGGGATATACCTTTTCATTGACATTTTTAATAAATCCTTTATCAATAGCAATTCCTACTAATATTCCTGCCACCGACTTAAACGCAGAACGAGTATCATGCAGAGTGTCTTTACTAAATCCATGAAAATACTTTTCATAGATTAGTTTGCCATTTTTGGTGATAATCAGTCCTTCAAGATTGGGGTAAGTACCTTTGTTCACTGCAATGGGAAGGTCAGCTAATTTATTTTTGGCTATCTTTTGTCCATGTGCAGTAGTAAAAAATATTATCGATAGAATCAGCGTTGCAACATGTTTCATCATTCTTCAATCGTTTTAGTTCTGTTAAAGTATGGCTAACTACGTTGCGGTTCGTTGTTTCCATTTATCAGTCATTTAGAAAAGTCAATATAAAGTTCTGTATTTCCTTTCGTTGATCTTCATTTGCTTGGTCGTCCATCTCATTATGTGTTGTGTTTGTAAGTTTTATAATTTTTATACCATATCGCTTTGCTTCTTCTACTGTTGGTAATACGCCTTCGTCGGCTGGTTGGTCACTTGACCGTAAAGAATAAATCTTAGGATTTTTAGTTCTTTGCAATGCCATTCTTCGGTTGTCCAACGTAATTATTTTGTCAACGATATTTGGGTACTTCTGTGGGAAAATAGCCGTCATATCTCCACCATTTGAATGTCCGATTAATGTAATGTGATTGTAGTTTAATTTGGGATTTGTCCGCTTAAGTTCGTTGATAACAAAAAAAATATTATCTGCACCACGCTCCCAGAATGGTCGTCTGACGATTTGCGGATTTCCTGTCAATGGAAGTAAACTGTCGGTAGCAAGTTCGTGTTGAATACTTATAACAAAAAATCCTTTTGTGGCTAAAAACGCTGTCAAGTAGGAGTACGCTAAATAATCCCCTCCTTTATTTTGTCCGTAACCATGACTGAAAATGACAACTTTCTGATTTCTTATTTTTCTGTCTGCCTTGGGTCTATAAATGGCAATGGGAATTTCTCTCTGTCTGCTTTGGTCATACAATTTCAAAGTATCCAAACTAACAACGAATACCGATTTGTTGTTGACAGATTTACCAAACGTTGAGCAACTTGTTAGAAGTCCTATTATGAAAATGTAAATTATTCTACTCATTAATTCTGTTTGTTTGGTATAGCACTACACACTTAACGGCTAGCTGAAATTAGCATCTGCCGTTTTAGTCTAAATACGAATACGTTCCACGTTTCATTTTTATATTAAGTTCATGATTAAATTTCGTTGGATCAAATCCAATTCTCCTATATTCGGATTGAACTAATTTTTTCGCTTGGTTCAAACTCAGTTCATCTTTCCATATTGCAACGGTTAAAATTTTAATGTTATCTAATTCATCAGCATTTTTTACCACTTCGTCTTTTATGAAACCATTTATGTTTTTAATGAAATTTCTATTATAATCCAATTTTTCTTTAAATTGTAAATAGTATTCTTTCGGAATTTCGAATTCATCTACGAAATATACAAAATCTTGCTTTGAAGTATTTCTATTGATAAAGTCGTTCGGAATAATACCTAATTGCAAAAAGAATGATAATTTGTCGGGTTTAGCTGTGCTATTAATAATTTTGTCGTTTCTCACTTCGTATATGCTGATTCCTTCTACTGTAATTTTTTTGTGTGTAGCCGGAATTTTTTGATATTCGTTTTGATGTGTTCCACTCCAATTGTATAACGTTATTACCTTGTTTTCATCTTCAAAGATCTCTTTAATTGTGAATTGTATGTCTGGAAATGCATTGAATAGTGGTTTGTTAGCGTTGCTGAATTCTTGCAAGTAACCATTGTCAATGAATTGGCTTGATTGGCCAAATTGTTTTTGATTCAAGACGGTTTGGTACATTCTTGAAACTATTTCTTTTTTGGAAATTGGTGTCATAATATTTTTGAATTTGTTTATAGTTTGAGCATACATAGACTGAAAGAAAATGAAAAACAAAATAGTGGCCAAAAAGTGATTTCTAAATTTCATTGCGTACTTTTTATTATGGCGGTTGTTTTTCTTACGGGAAGCTACACGCTAGTGCGGACTGCGGGTCCTGAATTTTCGAGATCAAGGCGAAAAGCAGCCCTGGCGGAAAGATGTCTACCGAAAACCATCGCTGCCGCACTTGACGGGTAGCTGAAGTTAGCGGTTTGTTGTTTCTTTATTTGTCTTTTAAGTCTTGGCGAGAAGTCCCATCATTATAAAATCTTATAAGGCCTATCACCTTTCCGTTTTCTTTTAGCATTTTTAATCGCAAATAATCGATTCCATCAACTAAAAAGGAATCACTATCGGTGGCAATTAACTTTGATTTTACAGTTCCATTTCTTTGATAGAAAAGCGTTCCACTTTCAAAAATCAATTTTCTTTCGCCATAATTTCCAGCATATGATTTTAACACTTCTTTATCTGCTACAAATTGATTTTGTCTCGATTTAATTCCATCCAGTATCCATTGATAACTGGCTTTGTTCGAAATATTTTTGACAGATAGTTCTTCCAATGCTTTTATCTGTGCAGTAAATAATGCATCTTTTACATCCGTCTCAATATCGGGCTTTATACCGATATTTTCCCATCGGATAGTTGTTTTAGCTATGGACTTTATGATTTTTACAGCAGGGATGTAAGCAATATAATCGTTATTTAAAACTTGAATCTCTATAGGATTTTCTCCTCCACGGGTATTTTCCCCAATTAAGGTAGCCCTTTTCATCGCTTTTAAATTATACGAAAATGCTTCGGCTCCAGAAAAAGTAGATTTTGAAATAAGAATATATAACGGAATGTCATATAACTTTTTACCAGGGACATAGGGGAAGGTTTGTGAAATATAATAACTATTCGTAAAACGATTGAAGCTCGTGGAAAATTGAATATCACCATCCAATAAATAACTCAGTAAAAATTGGACCATATTATCATCTCCGCCTCCATTATTTCGAAGATCAATAATCAATGCGCTACAATTTGAAAGAAAGTTCATTGCAGCAACGGCTGTTTCTCCTGCATATTTAACAGGACAAAACTCCCTTAAATCCATATAGCCAATGTTCCCTTCAAGAATTTTCAACTCTCTGAATTCGAAGTTCGTCTGCCTGAACGCATCAATCACTTCTTTTGTATAATAATTCTCCGTTGGTTGCGAAATCATTTCGGCAGCTTTCTTTGGATCATACACAATCCCCATGTGTTTATCATTCGTAATATACTGCAAATCAGCATCAAGTTGAAAAGCAAAATCCGCAGGTGTTTTAACTTTTGTATATCCCCCCTGATCCATTTTCTCAGTCAGATATTTGCGGATAGTATTTACATTTTCAGGATATAAATAAACTGTATCCAATCTATCGCATAGTGTTTTTATTATATCTTTCTTTTTTTCTGCTGATATATTCAGATTTTTATCTTCATCTTTTTGCTGAGCATAAACTGTTATCGTTGATAAAGTATACCCTAAAAAGATCATTATTATGAATCGGATATTAAAATTTGTTCTCATTTCTGTTTGTTTCATTATTGGCTTGCATGCTAAGCTCGTAAAACAAGCGCTAACGGTGAATGTATGCGGCGTGCGGGAGTTAATGTCTACTTCCATATCCACCGTTAACGCCTTTGCCAGCGAGCTCTGAACTTGCAAATTGCTCAGAACCCCGGCATGATGCATCCAATGTGTCAGCGGTTGCTTTTATTGTATGTTAGATTTTAAAGTCAATACTAATTTTCCCTGAACATGCTCGTTCTCTTGCATTAATAATGCCTCTTTTGTTTGTTCGAGTGGCAGAATTCTATCGATTTTTACTTTCACAACACCCTCTTCTACAAGTCGAATTGCGAGGTTACATCCCTATCACCCGATACGAACCTTGCCTGCAGGTAATACACTTGGGATATCACTGAACCCCTTATGGCGTTACCGTGGCAGCAGTTCGTTGTTATTTTGTCTTTCTTTCATTTACTATTTCTTTTAAAATATTTGTTCCATTGACGGCTGCGGGAAATCCTGCATAAATAGTCATTAATAACATTATTTCTCTGACATTTTCAATTGTCAAACCGATGTTAAGTCCAGCATTGATGTGAAATTTTAGTTGTGGTTGTGCGTTACCTAATGCTGTCAAAGCCGCAATAGTTGCTATTTGGCGATTTTTTTTATCAAGATTATCTCTTGAAAAAATATCAGCATAACCATATTCAAGGGTAAATCTTACTAATTCTGGCGAAAAGTCGTTGAAATTTGCCCTAAGTCTGTCAGCTTGCAAACTATCTAATTGAGATAATTCTTCTTCGCCTGATTCAAGTCTGTTAGTTAGATTGGTGTCAGTTGCAGTTTTTCCAGGATTATCTTTAATTCCATGCTCCTGTCGTTCTTTCAAAACTTCTTTTAAAGCATTCATCGCATTAATACAACTTGGGAAGCCTGAATAAACAGACATCTGCAATATTACTTCTTTCACTTCGTTAATCGTACTTCCTGTATTCAAAGCACCATTGATGTGTACTTTCAATTGTGGCTGCGCAGTTCCCATAGCTGTTAAAGCAGCTACTACAGCAATTTCTTTTGATTTAAGGTCAAGTCCATCTCTTGAGTAAATATCACCAAACGAATATTCAATGATAAATTTTACTAAATCGGGTGAAATATCTTTCAGGCTATTTATGACTTTTTCACCGGCTTCACCGTCAATTTCTTTGAGTTTGTCCCAGCCTTTTTTGTATCTGTCTGATTGTTCCATGCGGTAGGCTTTATTTCTTTTATGTAAAATATTTCTCCTGATTTAGTCCTGTTTTGTACAATCTTTTTATTTATTCTTGTCGATTTGCTCTAATACCTTTTTGCCGTTCGCATTGCCGGGATTCAACTCTACCGATTTTTTGTACATTTTTATGGCTTCCTCATTATCCCCGTTTTTTAATAAAACCTCACCGTAACTATCATAGGCATTTGAACTGTTGGGAAACAGATGTACGTTTAATTTAAAAATCTCTAAGGCTTCTTTGAGTTGATTTTTAGCCATCATCCGATATGCCCATTCATTTATTTCAAATTCATTTGGAATAAATAGTGGATTTATCTTCTTTTCATTCTCAGCTATTTCAATCGCTTTTTCAAAACCTGCTTTTCTAAGATTTATTCTTAGGAAGGTTACCGGGTCCGCATTCATTATTCCAGAATTATAGACACCCGCCAACTCCTCTAAAAAATCTTCCGGGAAAGCACCACCAAGATTGGTAAGTACAACGACTGCTAAACCATCGTCTGGATAAACAAGAAATGCAGCACGACCTCCGCCCGACATCCCAACAGCTTTATGCTTTGTCCTGAATTTGTTCAGTCCCCAACCCAAAGCCCATGGGGTAGGCTTACCATCATTAAACTGAATTGGCGACCACATGGTATTGAGTAAACTTTTTGATTTTATAAGCTTTCCGGTCTGTAGGGCAATTATCCAGTTTGCCATATCTTCAGCAGTAGAATTTAATCCCGACGCTGCTCTGCGGAAATAGGGAAATTCATAATAATTGTTGACCAGTCGTTCTTCAGTCAATCTTTGACCATCCATGTTTTGTCTGTAATTGTATGTTGGAGCAAAGTGAGGAATTACATCCCGAGAGTCGCCAAAAAGAGTGTTGCGCATACCGACGGGTTGGAATTGTTTTTCTGAAAACATTTGGACAAATGGCTTGCCATACAATTTGTTGATGATTTTCCCTAACAAATATGCATTAGTTTGATTATAGCTAAACCTTTCGCCTGGTTTAAAGTCCATTGGTAAAGTTTTTAATTTTTCCCAAATAGTTTCTTCATTTTTTAAACTGCCAACACTTCCAACATAAGGATCAAGAATTTTGAGCAAATCAGGAAAACCAGAAGTGTGTGTCAGCATTTGTTTTATTGTAACAGGCTGCCATTCTTTAGGGAGACTGTCCAAATAACCAGAAACGGGTGCTGATAAATCTATTTTGCCGTTCTCCACTAATTGCATAATTGCAACAGCGGTAAAAACTTTGGTGCAGGAATTAATAGCAAAAATTGTACTATTCGTAACTGAAACATTATCCTGAATATTTGCAATGCCATAGGATTTATTTACAACAATTTTTCCATTTT
>DATFAW010000490.1:0-6574 GCA_035254165.1 Paludibacter sp. | reverse complement strand
AATCTAAATCCTTGGAAGCATTTTTAGTTTATATGATTGTCTGTTTACACCACTTTATATACGTCTACATTTTCTACAGCGAAAGTTTTGATAAAGGCAGCATGTCTGCGCACTTCCACTTCGCCGTAGTTTAAATAAACTTCAGCCGATTTGCGGAACTGATCTTCG
The DNA here is from genome assembly GCA_035254165.1 of Paludibacter sp. Taxonomy (GTDB): domain Bacteria; phylum Bacteroidota; class Bacteroidia; order Bacteroidales; family Paludibacteraceae; genus Paludibacter. The sequence goes on along the minus strand of DATFAW010000490.1, from coordinate 6,406 downwards.
TTATCGCGAGATGCATCGATGATCAATAAATAAGTCATGATAATGTGTCCGGCCATTTCTACTAAACGACGGGCCTGAAAATCAAGATATTCCTGATTTTTAGTTTCGACTACGCGCGCAACGGCGTTTGCATACAAGTTTGTCATTATCTGCAAGCGTTTGCGGAGCGAAGTAAATTCAGGTTTAATTGGTTGAACATCATAATCACGAATCATTTTCAGGTAATTTCCGGTGGTTACGTGGCGTATCGCAGCAACAACCTGTAATTGTGAAGTTCCTTCGTAAATTGTCATGATGCGGGCATCGCGGAACAAACGTTCGCAAGCATAATCTTTCATAAAGCCCGAACCTCCGTGAACCTGAATACAATCGTAAGCATTTTGGTTGGCATATTCGCTCGAGAACATTTTAAGCATTGGGGTCAATGCATCAGCCAGCTTAAGATATTCTTTGTATTCTGCTTTCTCATTTGCTTCCAGCTTGCGCTCGTTTTCAATAGATTCGTAGGCTTTGTAAACATCTACAAAACGTGTTGTTTCATAAAGTAATGCGCGTGAAGCATCTAGTTTCGCTTTGATAATTGATACCATCTCGAAAACAGCAGGGAATTCGATAATAGCTTTGCCAAACTGACGGCGGTCACGGGCATAAGCCAACGCTTCGTTGTATGCAGCTGCAGAAAGGCCTACAGATTGAGCTCCAATTCCTAAGCGCGCACCATTCATCAACGACATTACATATTTAATCAAACCTAAACGGCGGGTCCCTACCAATTTAGCTGGTGTGTTGTTGAATACCAATTCGCAAGTTGGAGAGCCTTTGATACCTAATTTGTTTTCGATACGACGAACTAAAACAGTATTATCATGTTTGTTGTCAGCAACAAAATAAGATAAACCACGGCCGTCATTTGTTCCGTCTTCTGAACGAGCTAAAACAAGTTTGATTTGAGCATCTCCGTTGGTAATGAAACGTTTTACTCCGTTCAGGTACCACATACCGTCTTTTTCGTTGAAGGTAGCTTTCAATTGAACGGCTTGTAAGTCGGAACCAGCATCTGGTTCTGTTAGATCCATTGAACAAGTTGCGCCTTCAGTTACGCGGGGTAAAAACTCAGCTTTGATTTCTTCCGAAGCAAATTCCGAAATAGTCTCGGCGCAATCCTGAAGTCCCCAAATGTTGGCAAAACCTGCATCGGCGCGCGATACCATTTCGCCGGACATTACGTAAGCCACCATCGGGAAATTTAATCCTCCGTATTGGCGTGGCAATGTAATACCATAAACGCCTGCTTGAGTTAAAGCGTCGTGGTTTTCTTGTGTGCCACGAGCATAATGAACACGGCTATTTTCAACTCGAGGTCCATCGTGGTCAACGCTCTCGGCATTTGGTGCGATAACGTCACCTGCTACTTCTCCAATGATTTCGAGTACTTTTTCGTAGTTGTCAATTGCATCTTCAAAATCGCGTGATGCATAGTCATATTTATCTTTTTCAGCGAAATTGCGCTCCTTGAGGGTAACTATTTTCTTCATCAATGGATGAGAAAGCTGAAATTTTATTGCGGGATTATCGTTAAAAAAGTTCATATTACTTCGAATTTTTCTTATAAAATTTTATCATTTTAGGTAGAACCTCTTCTACCGTTCCGGTGATTACATAATCGGCAATTGCATTAATTGGCGCTTTTGGATCATTGTTTATAGCGATAATCATAGCACTTTCCTGCATACCGGCAATGTGTTGGATTTGCCCGGAAATTCCACAAGCAATGTATAATTTAGGACGAACAGTTGTTCCTGTCTGACCAATTTGACGTTCGTGTTCGGAGAAGCCTGCATCAACAGCGGCACGTGAAGCGCCAACTTCGCCACCTAAAGTAGCTGCGAGTTCATGTAGTAATTTGAAGTTATCAGCACTTCCAACACCGTAGCCACCAGAAACAATAATTGGTGAGCCTTTGATGTTTAGTTTTGATTTTTCCATGTGACGTTCAATAACTTCAATTACGAAATCGGTGTCGGAAACGTATTTAGAAACATCCAATTTGCGAGTTTTACCAACAAACTTCGGATCTTTAATTTCCTTTCTCATTACACCTTCTCGTACTGTTGCCATTTGTGGGCGGCAATCAGGATTTACGATAGTAGCCACAATATTCCCTCCAAAAGCAGGACGGATTTGATAAAGCAGATTTTCATATGTTTTCCCTGCTTTTTTGTCTTCATAAGTTCCAATTTCAAGCGAAGTACAGTCGGCAGTTAAACCGCTGAACAGGGCAGAAGAAACGCGTGGACCTAAATCGCGACCGATAGAAGTTGCTCCCATCAGGGCAATTTGAGGTTTTTCTTCTTTGAAAAGATTTACCAACAGCGAAGTGTGAGGTAACGAAGTATAAGGAGCCAAACGTTTGTCGTCGGCTAAGTGAAGTATATCCACGCCGAATGGGAATACTTGTGCGCCAATTTGATCCAGTTTATAACCGGCTGCCACAGCTTCTAGTTTGCAATTCAGTTGCTTAGCCAGGCTGCGACCTTTGGTTAGCAATTCCAGGCTGACATCGCCTACAATGCCATCTTCAATTTCAAGATATACAAATATGTTGTTCATGGTAAATTATCCTATCGTGTGGTTAGCAATTAATTCTTTCATCAAATCTTCGATTTCAACATCTGTCGCTGTTAGCCGTTTGCTTTCTTTAGCTGTAAACACTACGTTTTCGATTTGTTTTACTTTGGTAGGTGAGCCGCTAAGTCCTAACCATTGAATGTCGTGTTCAATATCGTTTACTCCCCACTCGGTTATATTCAAATATGGACGAGCATCGTAAAGGTCAGTATAATCAGAGCCAGCTTCCTGCTTTTCAGAAGGGGTTGCAGCGTGTTTGTATTTCAGAGTCAGTTTTGCATGACGTGGACGGCAGTTTGCAGCCGAACCGTTTACGGTAACTACCATCGGTAATGCTCCTCTTACTACTTCAACGCCACGTTCTAAACGACGTTTAACAGTAATCTTATTGTCAGAAAAATCTAAAATTTCTTCTGCATATGTGATTTGTGGTAAGCCAAGTTTTTCTGCAACTTGTGGTCCTACCTGAGCTGTGTCACCGTCAATAGCCTGACGGCCACATATGATCAAATCAACTTTTCCAATTTTGCGAATAGCGCATGCAAGTGCATATGAAGTTGCCAATGTATCTGAACCGGCAAACTCACGTCCGCTCAACAGATAACCACCATCGGCACCGCGATACATACTTTCACGAATAATTTCGGCAGCACGGGCTGGTCCCATGGTGAGGATGTGGACCGTTGCACCTTCAATTTTACTTTTCAAGCGAAGAGCTTGTTCCAACGCGTTCAAATCTTCGGGATTGTAAATGGCAGGAAGCGCGGCACGATTAACTGTTCCGTCGGCTTTCATTGCATCTTTCCCCACGTTGCGTGTGTCGGGTACTTGCTTAGCAAGAACAACAATGTTAAAACTCATTTTCTGATAATTAGATTAATATAATGTGACTGACAGATTTATAAAATCTGAATAATTGTTTTGTTTTGATGTGTTTTTTCTTTGGATCGAAAGTGAAAATACATTTAAAGAAAAAGACTCGCAAAAATAGCAGTTTTTATTGAAATGGCAACTTTTTTGCACAAAATTCAGGAAATGTGCATAAAAGGATGCAAACCTGCATAAAAAAACGTGAGACTTTTCACAAAGTCTCACGTTTAAATAGGTATTAGTTTTTTAAGGTATAAAAAAGATTGTGTTGTTTAGTTAACGATGACAAAATAACAGGTAAAAATTCATAGACACAAGCGAAAAAACATGTTTTACAACCTATTTTTTGGTCTTTCTGTGTTTGTTAACTTTTTTTGGTCTTTCTGTTTTTTGTCTAAGTCGAATATAGTTAGTGGGTTATGAGGAAAAAGTAGTCGGTTTGTTTTAAGTCGATTTATTTTCAATTAATCTCTGTTTTTTAATATTTGATGAAAAATAATTCAAAACACAAGAACTTTATGCAAAGCTAAAATTAAAATTTGATTCATTTTATGTGTTGAGCGTGTTATTTTGAAAAATACTATTTGCGGTTTTAGATAGGTAATTCTGAATTTCTCAATTTGTGGTTTATTGCTGTTTTTGATTAAATTGTTGTTCAAGTTATGAATGTATGAGCTGCCTTTTGGGTTTGACGAAAGATTGTATTCCCAGATGAGTAGATTCGGTTTTTCCCCATAAATCATTATCTTTGTAGCACATTTAATTATATATGAGAAAAAGCTTCATCTTTTTTTTCCCAATTTTTCTGTTTTTGGCCTGCAATCAGACAACAAAGAGTGCGCAAAATACCGAAAAAATAATCAGTGTGCCGGTCTTTTCTTCCGATTCGGCTTATAATTTCATAAAACATCAGGTGGATTTTGGAGCGCGTGTGCCCAATACAAAAGCGCATGATGATTGTGCTCGATACTTGTCAGCCGAGTTGAAGAGACTTGGTGCTAAAGTGATTGAGCAGAAGGCTGACTTGAAGGCTTTTGATGGTACGATCCTAAATTCGGTCAATATCATAGGTTCATTCAATTCCAGTGCCGAAACACGTATTCTGTTGATCTCTCATTGGGACTCACGTCCGTGGGCAGATAATGATCCGAAACCGGAAAACCGGAAGAAACCGGTTATGGCAGCCAATGATGGAGCCAGTGGAGTAGGAGTGTTGCTCGAAATCGCCAGACTAATGGCGAAGAATCAACCGTCAGTTGGTGTAGATCTAGTTTTTATTGATTCTGAAGATTACGGACAGCCCGAAAGTGCTGCAAGGGGTCAAAATAATGAAGATTCGTGGTGCCTGGGAACTCAATATTGGGCTCAACATCCACATGTTGCCGGTTATACTGCGCGTTTTGGTATTCTACTTGATATGGTTGGAGCGCCGGGAGCAACTTTTTTTAGGGAGCAAGCTTCTGATTATTATGCAGGAAGTGTAGTAAGTACGGTTTGGTCACAAGCAAAGAGTCTTGGGTTTGATCAGTATTTTAGAGATGAAAAAGGTGGAGCTATAACTGATGATCATATTTATGTGAATAAAATTATTGGTATTCCATGCATTGATATTATTCATTATGATCCAAATTCAGGAAGCGGTTTCGGGGCTTATTGGCATACAACACACGATACCATGGATAATGTGGATAAAAGCACATTAAATGCGGTTGGAACTACGCTAATGCATGTGATTTATAATGAAAAATAGATTTTGAGTTTATAATTAACTGGTAAATTAGCAGATTGTAATTATGTCTTTTCGTTTTAAAAGAATAGCAGTAAAAATAGGGAGTAATGTGTTGACGCGTGCCGATGGAACGCTGGATATTACCCGTATGTCGGCATTGGTTGATCAGATTTCGCTGTTGCACAAAAAAGGGGTTGAAATAGTGATGATTTCTTCCGGAGCTGTTGCTTCTGGCAGAAGCGTGATGGGTATTAATAAGAAAATGGATGTGGTGGATCAACGACAACTGTTTTCGGCGGTAGGTCAGGCAAAACTGATAAATCATTACTACGATTTATTCCGTGAACATGGAATTACAGTTGGACAAGTACTGACAACCAAAGAAAATTTCAGTAGTCGCAGGCATTATTTGAATCAACGGAACTGTATGCAGGTGATGCTCGAAAATAAGGTTGTTCCGATTGTGAATGAGAATGATACGGTGTCTGTCTCGGAGCTTATGTTTACTGATAATGATGAACTTTCGGGTTTGATAGCATCTATGATGGACATGCAAGCCTTGATTATTTTAAGTAATATTGATGGAATTTTCAATGGTTCGCCTGTCGACCCAGAGTCGAAAGTGATTAGGTCTATAAAAAAAGGGCAGGATGTTACGGATTTTATCCAAAGTTCAAAATCTGCCTTTGGACGTGGTGGCATGTTGACAAAAACCACTATTGCTCGTAAAATCGCCGACGAGGGTGTTGATGTAATTATTGCCAATGGCAAACGCGATGGTATTTTGCTTCAATTACTCGATAAGAGCTCGGATGTCGTTTGTACGCACTTTGTTGCTTCAAGTGGAGATGTTTCGAGTGTAAAGAAGTGGATAGCGCACAGCGACGGTTTTGCGAAGGGTGAAATTCATGTCAATGAGAATGCCGCTAAAGTATTGTCTGGCGAAAATGCTGTTAGCTTGCTGCCAATTGGAGCAACTAATATAGTCGGAGATTTTGAAAAAGACGATATTGTGAAGATAATAGACCAAAATGGTCAATCACTTGGTGTTGGTAAAGTGCAATATGGCAGTGAAAAAGCTCGGGAGATGTTGGGCAAAAAAAATCAGAAGCCACTTATACATTATGATTATCTATATTTGGAGTAGAAAACCTTCTTTATCAGTTTGCCAATTGCAAC
>DATFAW010000489.1:0-5079 GCA_035254165.1 Paludibacter sp. | reverse complement strand
ACATTTGTGTGAAATCATCAAAAATGAACTTTAGTTGAACCGTTTTTCCTTAAATATCTTTCCACGCTATTAAAGCAGTATTACAATTTGATAATTGTTTCACTTTTTCAATCCAAGCCAATTCACTTTGCGCTTTGGCTTGAAGAAATAGGTTTTGGGTTTGAGTTAATGACAAACAAGAATTTACTATCCACCATTTGTTGTGAATACCTGCACGTTGCAAATCTTTTTGTAACCTTTCAGCTTCAAATACGGGGGTTGTTTCGGGTAGGGTAACGACAACCACTTCCGTCTCCTGTGGGTTGCGTAAACGAGGGAGTAAATGTGCAACAGCACCTGAGACTTCGCCCTGAGTACGTTCTACTTCTTTGTGATAACTTTCGGTTGCGTCCAGCAACAACAGCGTATGACCGGTTGGAGCTGTGTCAATAACAACGATTTCATTATTTGCTTTTTCCACAATATCGGCAAATGCTTTGAAAACGGCTATTTCCTGCGTACATGGAGAACGCAAATCTTCCTCGATATATTCCATATCCGCGGCTGACATGTTGTTTTCCCTGGCTTTGGCTCTCACCTCATTTTTATATGCCTCCAACACTACGGTTTCGTCAATTTTACTGACCGTTATTCCGGCTTTAATGGCAAAGTCGTAGTTGATGTGATTGGCGGGATCAGTTGTAGTTAAGTGAACCTTTGCACCCCGTTTTTTCAATCCCAACGCTATATTGGTTGCAATAGTCGTTTTTCCAACTCCACCTTTACCCATTGTGAAAACAACCTTTTTGCCTGACGAATACAAGTCGTTTATCAAATCATCTAAACTTTTTTCATCTTTAAGCGGCTTATATTCTTTGGTGCCTGATAGATTGTCTTCGGTCAACAATTGACGGATATTAGAGATATTTGATAGATTATAAGAACGAAGAGGAACGCTATAAACAGGATATTCTTTTAATTCAAGGGGTATGTTTTGTAATGCCGATTGTTGTCTGTTTTGAATTTGTTTGGAAATCTCGTCATTCTCATCAAACTGTTGTAACAGTCCGTTGATAATCAATAACTGATTTTGAATTCCCAACAGTTGCAATTCGTGTGAAGAGCGGACGGCTTCTTTCAATGCCGAAACCTCGGGACGACTCACTAAAACCAATCGGGTAGCTAGCCCATCTGCAAGCGATTGAACGGCTTGTTTGTAAATCTCCTTCCGTGCTTCTAAACCAGATAATTGCCCAAGACAAGACGCACCGTGTGTACTCTCACTTATAAATGTGCTCCAAGCTGAAGGGAGTTGCAGCATTCTTAAAGTATGTCCTGTTGGAGCTGTATCGAAAATGATATGATCGTATTCTTTCTGCTTTGCTTTGTCTGTAATAAAATCGGAAAACTCGTTGAAAGCCGCAATTTCCACTGTACATGAACCAGATAATTGTTCTTCCATGTTGTGAATAACACTTTCGGGCAGTTTGCCACGGAAAGGGGCAACTACGCTTTCTTTGTATTTGGCGGCTGCTTCTTCGGGGTCGAGATTTACGACAGTGAGGTTTGGAACTTCGGCTATGCTTGTGCCGTTGCCATTTAGTGGTTGATTAAACACATCCTGCAAGTTGGAAGCAGGGTCGGTGCTGATTAATAAGATATTCTTTCCGGCATCGGCTAATCCTATGGCTGTAGCACAAGCAATAGAAGTTTTGCCTACACCACCTTTACCCGTAAAGAACAGGTATTTGGTCAAATCTATTTCTGATAATTTAAAATCTTTCATGCCTTTTTGAATCTACTTAGTTTTCAATCCGACATAGTCGGATTGAAAACTAAAGGGGGAGGTTGTTTCTATTATCCCCCGGTTTCGTTACACTTCACCGAGGGTTATTCATATTTAGCCACTCTGTGGCATAAGACATTATATCTTATATTTTATTGTTTGAATCTTCAATACAATTAAGGTGCTGAGTTGTCACTCTATTGGTATGAAATTCAGGTTAATGGCTGTCCATTCACTTAGTTGTTTAGTAGTTGGATATGTTTTTGAAACAACAATTTCTCCATCAACCAATGTGATTGGTAAACCTTCAACTCCGTGTTTCATTAAGAAATCGTTCACGATTTTATTAGAAACATACAGTTGTGGTTCATCTTTTAAATTGTGGCGGGATATATTAATGCCTTTTCGTTTCAAGGTGTCCAATACTGCTGATATTCTCAATAAATCCGGATTAATACTTGGTCCGCATAATCCGGTTGGGCAACACATTGCCTCTTCGAAAATTTCTATTGCTTTCATGCGTTCATTTTTATTTTTTAAATAGTTGTTGCATGGAACTCGCAATGAACATGGACTTTGGTTTAAATGCCTGTTTGAATGCTCGTTTCATTTGATTATACTTTTTCGTTGGTATGTAATTTACCGTTTTTGAGTTGAATTTTTGTATCGCCGTATTCGGCAGCCATTGGGCTGTGAGTGACCATTACAACGGTAGTTCCCTGCTTTTGGTTTATGTCTTTTAAAATGCCCAGAATTTCTTCCGACAGGCCTGGATCCAGATTGCCGGTTGGTTCGTCGGCAAGCAATAAATCAGGATTGTTTGCCAATGCCCGGGCAATCGCCACACGTTGTTGCTGCCCTGCCGAAAGTTCTTTGGGATAATGGGTAGTACGGTCGGATAAGCCAACCCATTCCAATAGTTCTAATGCTCGTTTTCGGTTTTTATCATTGTCGTTCTCTTTTACATTGAGTGCAATAGAGATATTTTCCAAAGCTGTAAGGTAAGGCACAAGGGCGAAGCTCTGCATAACGAAACCTACATGATTGCTGCGGAAAGTAGCCATATCCTTTTCTTTGTGCAAATCTAATTCCCTGGCATTGTATTTCATTTCGCCTGAGGTTGGTTGTAATAAACCGCCCAAAATCAAGAGTAAAGTTGTTTTTCCTGAACCCGAAGCACCTGTTATAGTGACAAACGAACCTTTAGGAATATCAAGGGAAAGATTATCAACTGCATTGATTGCGCCATCGTGGCGTTGATATGTTTTTGTAAGATTATTTATTTGTATCAGCATAAATTAGTTACGAGTTTTTTTTAGTTACAAGTTACAAGGGAAAAACAACATTTAGTGAATTGTAAATTCTTCTTAGTCTTCTTGCATGTTTGAAAACGGTTCAATTTTACCTGCCATATATGCAGGAATAAGAGAGCCTAAAACTGAAATGAAAATGGATAAACCAATGGATAAAAGTAACAAGGTGTAAATTGGACTTACTACTATTCCAATAAATTGTGGACCCAACCAAATGGCTGCCAATGTTCCAACAATGTATCCGGCTATTCCACCCACTATTCCCATTATCAGGGCTTTCAACAACAAGATATAATAAATGTGGCGTTTGTGGTAGCCAATCATTCGTAGAATTCCAATTTCTTTGCGGCGTTCGTTCACGTTAGCCCAAATATAATTGCCAATGGAAATGCTACCTACAAAAAGAATAATAATCAGAAATACCAATGATATTTTGTTCATCATTCGGTTGGTTTCTATTTGTGTAGATACAATTTGACCAATGGTAGTAATGCGTGTATCGGGCAATACGTTTCTAAGTTTGCTCAAAAGTCCATCCGATATTTGACTGCAACAGCCCATTATTTCAATGGCGCTGATTTGCTGTCCTGTACCTAAAAGATTTTGAACAGTATGCAGATTTGCAAAAACCCGGTCGTCATCCACTGTGCCAGTTTCGGGTAGACGTTTTACAACCGTAAATTGCTTTCCTTCAATGGTTAGAATGCTCTTTTCTTTTAATTTCAATCGTTGAGCCACAGCTGCACCGATAAAACAATCGGATTCGGCAAGGTCATCAATTCCTTTGCGTTGCAATTTGGGATCTAAGTATTTGGCAGGAGCTGCACCCGGTTTTGGAGCGCAACTTGCATTTACTTTTTTACCAATGATACCACCTTGTTGCCAAATTGGTTTAGAGGCAATTTCGCTTTTAGGTAGAATCCCAGTCAGCACTATATTTTCGTTCCCAATTTTCACACGGCGTGTTAGCTTTGGCGACATATTATCGACACCCGGCAAAGTGGAAGTTACAATTTTCTCTACATAACTTTCGGGGAAGGTTGGTGCATCGATATCGGCAGAATAATAATTATCTACACTGGTTGCTTGTGGTAATACTAAAATGTTTGCTCCTAAATTGTCGAGGTTTACCGCCACGGCTTTTTCGGAAACAACCGAAATAGTGCGTATGCCTACAATAACTCCAATACCCAAGGTAATGGCCAATAAACCGGAAGTAAGCTGCGACTTACGATGCCATAGCTCTTTTATAACTAAATCTATTAATTTCATGATTTTTTCTTATTTAGCAACCGCCCGGACTACAGCTTGAACCACAACTTTTGACAATTTTTGTTGCTGCACCTACTAATTGTGCTGCATCTACTTTACCGTTAAACGAGCCTGTTGTTTGACCTGAAGCATTTAGGACCAAAACAGATGTTGTGTTTGGTGCGCTTTTCAAATTAAGTTGTTTGATAAATGAAGCTTCTTTAGGGTCTGCCAGATCTATTTCAATAATTGCGACATTGTTTTTCAATTGGATTGCGGCTGATTTGCAATTTGCAAGTATGCCAGCCTTATCGGTGTTTGATTTTTTTGATACAATAATGAATGTGGATTTTTTGTTATTTATAGCTGCATAAACGTCATCCTCTTTTGGCGAAGGGACTAGCGCAGCAATTTTTTCGGCTTTGGCATCAGCAAGGACATAACCTCCTGTTGCGTATCCTTTGGGTGAAATGGATAAAATAAGTGGAATCGGTACTCCAGATAAGCCCCATTGTTCTACTAAATCGGCATTCACAGGTAAGTCTCTGTTCATTTGAATAACCACAGCATTTTTATATATAGTTGTTGCACTTTTAGCCACTGACATTGCTTTATTCAAATCGGTTGCACCTGTACCGGTAACAACAACAAATACAGCTTTCCCTGTTTCTTTTGCCTTGTTGAGTTCGGTATGTAAAGGTGAACTTACCTTAACGGTAGGTTTCACTTGTGCTGTCCTATTAGCACTGT
>DATFAW010000488.1:0-8616 GCA_035254165.1 Paludibacter sp. | reverse complement strand
GAGGATGCTTTGCATTTTAAGCATAACAGTTCAACGCTAGCTTCGAATATGTCGTTACATAAACTGAACTACTTATATAAAAACAAATGCTTAAGTGTAAATGTTTTAGGTTTAAGTGAATGTATCCTAAAAGACATTTTTAAGGGAGGAAAGTAGTATTTTGAGGTAGGTTGCCCTGGGCCTTTTTATCTCTGTGCAGATATAAAACAATGCATTCAGTTTGCTCACGCCATTTTTTTTGATTGCTTCAAAAGATTGTCTCCTGTAACTTTACAGATAACGAGAATTTGAACAAGCCGGCTTCTTATCGTGACCCAAGAGTTCCATGTTTTAACCTGATGGTTTCGTATCTTAATCCGAAAGCTTCATCATTTCGTCAGTATGTGGCTGAAAGGTGTCACGTAAAGTTGTCAGAACAGGATGTGAACTTGTCAGAACAGGATGTGAACTTGTCAGAACGCGATGTGAAGTTGTCAGAGAGCAATGTGAATCTGTCAGAACACGATGTGAACTTGTCAGAGAGCAATGTGATGTTGTCAGAACGCGATGTGAAGTTGTCAGAGAGCAATGTGAATCTGTCAGAACGCGATGTGAACTTGTCAGAGAGCAATGTGACTTTGTCAGAAGGCAATGTGATTCATAATCCCTAAAGTAGAAAAGGCGTTTCTAACGACGAGGTGATTTTCAGGAATGTGTTTAAAAAAACACGCTCTGAGTTAGGCATTTGGAGCGTCTTCGGGCAATGTAACCTTAAAAGTCGTCCCGTGATGCAATTTTGTTGAGAAGGTAATGGTGCCTCCCGATAGTTCAATGATGTTTTTGGCAATGGCCAATCCCAGACCCATGCCGGTGTTTTTTGTAGTGAAATTAGGCACGAATAATTTGTCGTGAATGTCATTTTCAATGCCAGCTCCGTTATCGGTAACGCTAATGACGACTTGTTTCTGATGTTCGGTTAATGCAATTCTGATTTCACCATCCCGGTCGTCGGGAATAGCCTGGATAGCATTTTTTATCAGGTTGTTGAACACTTGTACCAATTGTTCAGGGTCGGCATATACAAAAACGTCCTGTTTAACTCCTTCGTAGTGAATCTGAATATGTTCGTTGTTGTTGGCAAATAGCTGAACAACAGAATATATCTTCGAAGCAATGTCCACCCGTTCGAAATTGGCCTCGGGCATGCGTGCAAAATTGGAAAAAGTTCCGGCAATGCGCGACAGGTTATCAATTTGCTCAATGAGCATGATGCTTGATTTATTGAAATAATCGTCGAAACGCTCATCATTCATTTTCTTTGTACGCTGAAGTTGCTGAATGGTGAGTTTCATGGGCGTTAATGGATTGTTTATTTCGTGCGCCACTTGCCGTGCCATCGATTTCCATGCCGATTCCCGTTCCGATTTAGCCAGCAATCGTGCGCTCTGTTCCAATTCGTCCACTGTCCTGTTGTATTGAACTACCAATTGGCCTATTTCGTCATTCAGGCTATAGTCGATTTTTTCATTTCTCCGGCCAAGTCGCATTTCTTTCAGTTTGTTTTCCAATACAATGAGTGGCGCCGAAAGTTGTTTCCCGATCAAAAGACTCAAGATGACGGCCAGTACAATGATGATAAGATAAATGTGAATAATCACAGTCAGGAAGCTTTCAATTTCAGTCCTGATTTCGCCCTGGCTGAAGAATTGAGGAACAGCAATGTAACCGATTTGCAAGAAATCGCCATTCACGAAATCGATATAACCAGTCAGGTAATCTAACTTGCCAATGTGTTCGTATTGATTGATGTTAGAATTCGGATTAAAAAAAGGTTTTGTAGCTATCCGGCTACTTATCAGATTTTTATTGAATATCAAAGGCTGAGAACTGCCAATTAATATACCCTGGTTGTCATAAACATGGATGTCGGTGTGATAAATGTACGATAAGTCCTGCAAATCAAAATTCAAAGCTTGCGTGTTAAGCACGTTCAAATCCTGATTCCAATAATACAGGTCTTGCAAGGCCTTCTGGATATAGCTTTTCTTATTTTCAAGATTCGCAATTTGTTCTTCCTGGTATTTTTGTTCAATAAAATTTACCGACACATAAAAGATTCCGAAAAAGCTCAGAATCAACAAAGCGATAAAAGCATATTGAAACTTTGCGGTTAAACCAAGCCGATAACTGCCATTCGGCTTTAAATGCACAAATGCCCATACAATAAGCCAACAGACCGAGAAAAATGCCAGAAATGTGTAAATGAAATAGAGCAAATAATCAATTAATCCATGAGGCTGTAGTTCAGTAATTATAATATAACTACTGTTGTTAGGCGTATAAATGTAGTGGGTGTGCCCCTGGTAATACACCTTGAAAAAGTCTGATTGGTTCTTAGGGATCCAATTATTATTTTGCGAAAAATCAAATCTTCCGGACGAATATACTAACTGGCGATGTTCATATTTTGCAATGGCGATGTTGAGCCGGGTCTGGATGTCTGGCGTAGAGGCAATAAGTAAATTAGGGAAACTGTAACTTTTAAAGTTCCTGCGAGGATAAAATTCCATGAAAAAGAAAAGCGAATCCTGGCGATTGTAGTTTGCCTGGAATTCCCCAATATAGGACATGTTGTTTTCATTGGAAGGGACACTAAAAAAATGCGTGTTCTTTAGTTTTGTACCTGACCTGCTGATAAATTGGCTATATTCATTGTACACCTTTGAATGAATGTTCGCAGCATTTAACCGCATGTCATATTTATTCCAAAATCCACGAAGGTATGTTTTGTTCAGATACTCATTAGCGGTAGTTAATGAGTCTTTTCTGGATATTAATCGTCCGATTTTTCTATCATTACTAATTTTGAAATCCAGTTCTTCGAGCAAGATATCTGCCATCCGGTCGTTCTCGGTATTTCCATTAATTAAAATGTTTTGAGCAAGAACTTTATATTTATCGTTCCTTTTATGACCGTCGATAATCAATGAATTCCACACCAGAAAAGCAGTGAATACAAAAGTCCAGCAAGCAATGTCTACGTAATTGTTTTTATGTTTTTTGAAAATGAATGGTAAATAAAATGACAACCAAAGCAGAGTAAAAGAGACTGATAGGCGCATTGCATTTTCGGGAGAAACGATCAAATATATAAAATACAGCAATGCCGTAAGTGCCACGTCGACATAAAATGCCTGGTTTAATTGGTGTTTTGTTTTATACCAGGCGTGCGATTTGAAGAATAACAGAACCAAACCAATCCCCCACAACAAAATCAGAAAATGAACCCAAAATGTTATGCCTGAAAAATCTTTAAAACTAAGAATACTCAGTTGAATGCTCGAGTGGTGAATAAGTCCGCTCAGGATGTTGTATACCAGCACAAAGTACAAAACGAAAATTACCTGAAGTATAATATATCCGGTTTTGGACTTAATGGAATTTGTAAGTGTACGAAAATAAAACAGATAGATGGTCGAAAGAAAATACCCGGTAACAACAGAAAGATGACAAATGGATGCCAAAAGTGGATTAGAGGCATACTGGAAAGGTGTGAATAATTTGTTCCAAAATAGTAATGATGGATAGTTGAAGTACAAACAAAATCCGATAACAATTCCTACAGTTGCAGCTATGATAGAAAACTCCTTCAAACTAAGAATCTTCCGACCTCTGAAGTAAGGTGCACGAACATAGATGATGAAAAAAATAAGAAACGCAAACGTGTAAGCTATAAGTCCAAGTAACGCCCATGTTTCATTGTAAATTTTGGTCTTTGGCCCGGTTAAAGTGAACAAATAGTTGCCGTGCGCACAAAAAACAGCTTGTTTATCTGTGTCGCGTCCGGCAATAATTTGCACCTGCTTGTTCATTTTGAATCCTTTGGCAAAATTATTTGTCAGCTCCTGGTTTTCATACGGATAATTGTTCTTAATCGTAATTAAAGCCAACAATTTTGTGGATTCAAAACTCAGCATGTGACTTACACAATGAGCGTTTGGCAGCTGTGTATAATGCCAGTCGCTATAGTCGCGAAATGCAAAATTACTTATGTCAAGACGGTTGTCAGACCAAAAAACCAACTTGTTTTTATTGAATACATAATATGTAATATCTTCATTTCCAAAATTATAATGAGTTAAAGAGTCGACGGAAGAATGAACAATAATTTGTTTCATTTCCTCCAACGTTTTAGCAGCCTGATTTTCTTTTCTGATCAGTTCAGCCTGAAAACGTTTGACTTTTATAGAATTCTTAGGGGATTGCTGGTAAATAAAATCGCATACTAAACCAAAGGTTATGCCTAATATTAAAGCAATAACCAGATACGAATTTGTCGATTTCCCTTGATTTGAGTGCATCTTATTTTGAATCAAATATCTTTTAATTATTTATTTACCACATCATCGTATCATCACATTATTCATGATGATATGGTTCGCCTTTCAATATCGTCATGGCCCGGTAGAGTTGTTCTGTGAAAATCAACCTAATCATTTGATGCGAAAAAGTCATTGCCGAAAGCGATATCTTGCCATTGCCCCGTTGATAAACTCTCTCCGAAAAGCCATACGGTCCACCCACAACAAAAACCATGCGTTTATGCGAAGCCAGCATCTTTTTCGAAATAAATTCAGAAAAACCTACTGATGTATATTGTTTTCCTTTTTCATCCAACAGAATAACTTCATCACTCGTGTCAAGTGTTTTAAGAATTAAATCGGCTTCTTTTTCTTTTTGCTCCTGAATCGAAAGGTTTTTCGTGTTCTTTAATTCCGGTATAATTATCGTTTCGAACGGAATGTAGAACTTGAGACGATTCTGATATTCTTCCTGAAGTTTGATCAGGTGAGCGTTTGTTGTTTTTCCGACCGTTAAGAATGTAATTTTCATTTATTTAATTGGTTGTCTGCTTCTGGCGTGCTATTTGTACGATGTAAAAATCAGCCAAAATGTTTGGTTGCTACGAATTAATTAATGTACTTTTGCAGTAAGATTTCATAATCCAATGCAAATATGGCATTTTTTAACGACAAATTGATTGAAAAGAAAATGTTTTTCGCATAAATTCACTTTAATATGAAAACTATTAAATTATTTCTACTTTGCGCCTGTTTGTTTTGCGCAATTCCTCTGATTGAAGCGCAAAATTCAGAAGTGTCTTCGGATATAATTGCTGCGCTCAACGAAGGTAATGCAAGTCAGCTTTCGGCTCATTTAAATGCTAATGTAGAGCTTGTTATTGATAATAGAAATGATGTATTCAGTAAGCAGCAGGCGGCTGGAATTATTGCTGATTTTTTCAGGAAAAATCCGGTTAACTCGTTCCAGCTTTTACATAAGGGAAACAAAGATGCTGCAAGTTTTGCCATAGGAATTCTCAAAACATCCTCAGGCAGCTTTCGTGTGTATGTTTTGACCCGTAAAAATGAAATTCAACAACTCAGAATTGAACCTTCAAATGACTAACGATTTCGAACAACTTATTTCACTTTGGTTTGCCGAAGATATTGGCGATGGCGACCATACAACCCTTTCGTGTATTCCGGCTACAGCTATTGGAAAATCACAGTTAATAATCAAAGAAGATGGCGTTTTAGCCGGCGTCGAAGTGGCTCGCGAAATATTCAGGGCTTTTGATCCCGAACTTAAAATGACTGTTTTTATCAATGATGGCGCCGAAGTAAAAGTTGGCGATGTGGCTTTTGTAGTGGAAGGTAAGATTCAATCACTGCTTCAGACCGAACGCTTGATGCTGAACATTATGCAACGTATGAGTGGTGTAGCTACCAGAACCCGTGAGTATGTAAAAGCGTTGGCAGGAACCAAAACCCGCGTGCTTGATACCCGCAAAACTACTCCCGGACTTCGTTTGCTGGAAAAAGAGGCGGTGAAAATTGGCGGTGGCGTAAATCACCGTATTGGATTGTATGATATGATTTTACTGAAAGATAATCATGTGGATTTTGCAGGTGGAATAGATAAAGCAATTCTTCGTGCCCAAGATTATCTGAAAGAAAAAGGCAAAGATCTGAAAATTGAAATTGAAGTGCGTAACTTCGACGAATTGGCTCAGGTAATGGCTGTAGGTGGTGTTCACCGCATTATGCTCGATAATTTTACTCCTGAAAATACCCGCAAAGCAGTAGAAATTATTGCTGGAAAATACGAAACCGAATCTTCGGGTGGAATTACCTTTGCAACCTTGAAAGAATACGCCGAATGTGGTGTGGACTTTATCTCGGTAGGAGCTTTGACACATTCGGTGAAAAGTTTAGACATGAGTTTTAAAGCGGTGTGAAATAGTAGGTAGTTTATAAGTACTAGATATAAAAAGCGACCGGTTCTTAATTGAATCGGTCGCTTTTATGATGTGCTGATAACTGATAACTGATAACTGATAACTGATAAGAATCCTTGCTCTTTCAGCACTTGCAAGAATTTTTCTGAGAAAAATTCATTGTTTTTGCGTGAGTAGCGAATGTCGGTAAATACTTGCGCCAGTGTTTCTTTGTTATTTTCGGAAACGAATTGTTTATAGAAGTCACTGCTTTCTTTTTCAGCATACAGTTGGTCGATATCAGTAGGAGTGAAGTCTTTGTAAGTTTCGTAGTGAACTATGGCTTCCAACGGCAAGCGGTCGGTTTGTTCAGGCATATCAGCCGGATAACCTACAGTTATGGTGGTGATTGGAACTACTAATTTTGGTAACTTTAGTATATCAATGATTTCACCGGCATTGTAAGTTGTTGTTCCCAGGTAACAAATACCCAATCCGGCGCTCTCAGCAGCGATGCAAAATGTTTGTGCGGCCAGCAGCGTGTCGATAGCAGTTGCCATAAATGATTGGAAATTATCGTAACCAGGGTCGGCCTGACGTTGCTCACACCATTTGGTAAACCGGTTGAAGTCAGCACAAAAAGTCAAAACAACGGGTGCCTGAGTAATCATCGGCTGATTAAAATGTGTCGGCGCAAGCTGTTGTTTTATCGTTTGATCCGTCGTAACTACAACACTATAAGCTTGCATATTTCCGGTGTTGGAAGTCCGGCAAGCGGTTTCGAGTAATTGTTTAAGAAGTCCGGAATCGATAGGTTGCTCGGTATATTTGCGAATGGTGCGGTGTTCGTTGAGTAAGTTTAGCATGATGTTTAGTTGAAAGTTTGAGAGTTGAAGGTTTGAAAGTAGAAAACAATAATTTGAAATGCAAAGATAGCGTTTTTGGGCACGAGTTGCAAGTATGAAAAAAGAGAAAACCCAGCTTATAAGGCTTTGAGTTTTCTCTTTTAAATTATCTTATTGAAATCAATAACTGATAACTGTCAACTGGTTAAAGTACTCCTTGTGCCAACATTGACTTAGCTACTTTCAGGAATCCTGCAACATTGGCACCTTTCATGTAATTGATATAGCCATCAGCTTCACGGCCATTTTTTACACATTGGGCATGAATTTCGCTCATGATTTCGTGCAATCTGCCGTCAACTTCTTCTGCGCTCCAGGTTAGGTGCATCGCATTTTGAGACATTTCCAGTCCCGAAGTAGCTACGCCACCGGCATTTACAGCTTTACCAGGACCGTACATGATTTTGTGTTTTAAGAATAACTCTATGGCTTCGGGTGTACAGCCCATGTTTGATATTTCACCAACGCAAATAACTCCATTGTTAATCAAAGTCTTGGCGTCTTCTTCGTTCAATTCATTTTGAGTTGCACATGGTAAAGCAATATCTACTTTCACTTCCCATGGACGACGATTTGGCACGAATATGGCTCCAAATTTTTCGGCATAAGGTGATACAATGTCATTGCAGGTTGCACGCAGATGAAGCATATAATCTATTTTTTCGCCTGAAATACCATTTTCGTCGTAAATGTAACCATCGGGTCCGGAAATGCTGACAACTTTAGCACCCAATTCGGTTGCTTTGCTGGCTGCACCCCAAGCTACATTTCCAAAACCTGATATGGAAATCGTTTTTCCTTTGATATCCATTCCAGCAGTTTCCAGCATCTGTTTCACAAAATACAAACCGCCAAATCCTGTAGCTTCGGGGCGAATGAGTGAACCTCCAAATTCAATGTTTTTTCCAGTCAGCACTCCTGTGTTTTCTCGTGCCAGTTTCCGGTACATGCCATACAGATAACCAATCTCGCGTCCACCTACACCAATATCACCAGCCGGAACATCTGTGTCCGGTCCGATGTATCGCCAAAGTTCAGTCATAAATGCCTGGCAGAAGCGCATTACTTCGGCATCCGATTTTCCTTTCGGATTGAAGTCGGAACCTCCTTTTGCACCTCCCATAGGCAATGTAGTAAGTGCATTTTTAAATATTTGTTCGAAGCCCAGGAATTTGAGAATAGATAAGTTTACCGAAGGGTGAAATCGCAAACCACCTTTGTAAGGACCAATAGCATTGTTGAATTGGATACGATAGCCCAAATTGACATGAACTTCGCCCCGGTCATCAACCCAGGGAACTTTGAATGTAAATATCCGATCAGGCTCTACTAAACGTTCGGCAATTTTAGCGTTTTCAAATTCCGGGTGTTCGTTGTAAACGTCTTCAATTGTACTTAACACTTCTCGCACTGCCTGTAAATACTCAGTTTCGCCGAGGTGTTTCGCCTCAA
>DATFAW010000487.1:0-2653 GCA_035254165.1 Paludibacter sp. | reverse complement strand
CTGTCTTTCGAAATGGCTTCAAAAACTGCTTCCGAATTCTGGGATTCTGTAAGATTCATAAATATGCGTTTTTTATGGATATTTTATGCATTTAATGCATTACCGCCATAAAGGTAAAAAAATAAACTGATTTGCCGCCGACTGTCTTAATGTCACAATGATTAAAGTAGTTTCATATCTTTATGATTTTGTGATTATAATTTGGATACATAACTGATATTCACTTGATTTTAAATAAAAAATAGAAATTATAAAGTCACTTAAATTTACTTAAAAGTTTTGGATTAAACTTATTTGGAAATTAAATATGGAGAAATGGAAAAATACAATCGGTATAATCTTTCATAACAGCAATAAAAAAGCAATACTGCCTGCATAGAGATTAAGCGTTATCCGATTTTATCGGATAATCTCGTCTGTTTGGAAAGCGAAGAGCTATGATATACAAGTAAATGGTGATGAAAACGCATTGAAAAATAATACAGAATGAACGAATGTCGATGAAAACGATGCGAAGAGTAGCTGCACGCAAGTGAACAGCAATAATGTGCAAGCAGATATAGAAATAGGCAAGTGAATTATACTGATGAACAGGCAAATAACTACAATGTGAAAGAAACAGAAATTGATTGACAAGCAAATAGAAATGACGCTTGAGGAGAGGGCGACAACAGGTCTGCGAAGAATAGTTGCAGACTAATTTATAGCCCTATAGTATGTATTATCAGTGTATTAGGTGTCGTTTTTGTTCCGATCGAATCGACATTTTTCCGATTGGGATTAAATGCGGAAGAATCCTTCTCGCCAGCCAGTTTCAACGAAAGAACCCCGAGTTTTATTAAAAATACAAAGCAGCTTCAATAATTATCTATAAACGAAGCTCCAAAACTCCTCCGGCTAACGAGGTAAAATAAAAAGTCTGCTAAATTGCTCGGGGCGCGACTTAAAGTCGCACTTCGACTAAGCTGATCGATCTGATCGATTAAGTCTTGCATGAACAGGACTTTGTTTTTTCTCATTTATTGTTGATCGCTAATTAAATATTCCACAAAACAATTAGGTTGACCAAAACAAAGTATTTATCTTTGGATCGGAATTTAATTAAAACAGTTGCTAAGCCAGTTAGATAAACAATTACAGGATTTGGGATACTGGAAGTGGGTTTCGCGATTTCCAAATCGCGGTTAAATAGCAATTCTCGCGATTTTCAAATCGCGAGACCCACTTAAAGAATAGGATGTTTTGCGAATAATCCAAAATAAAATTATCAGATAAATCAAAATAAAAAATAAACATCATGGCCAATGTTAAGACTAAGAAGGTTGTCAAACTGACATCCACACTATTTATTGCTTTACTTTTAGTTTCGTTTATTTGTGCAATGGCAGGTAGCCACGATACGCATAGTTCGGCTTATAATTCAGGCAGAATAACCGGATTTACAGTTGTACATGTTATGAAAGTTTTAGTACATTTTTAATAGCGGAAATTGCGGTTGTACCCGATGTAGATAAGGTAAACAATCAGAAAACATAAAACGTTTTATCAACAAAAGCTGACGACTATGGTTTATGACAATGAGGGAGATATAAACTTCGGTGCATGGTTGCGAATGAACAAGGATATTCTTCCACCCGAAGCAATCGAATCATTCGAAACGAACAAGGATATACTATATGTAATAACGTCTGTCTATCCCAAGGTAATTAGGGCCATCACTCCTGCCCTACGCCGGCTAATGTATAGGCAATATCCGGTACTCCGTACCGAGGTTCGCCCATTGGTTGTGGAATTTATCGAAGACACACTCTATATTACGGGCACCGTGTTGTTCCTGATGAAAATGTACAAGCTGGTGCATGGTCACAATACCGGTGTAAATGTCCGGGATCTTTATCCAAATCTCGACAGTTGGGTAGATTTTTATTGCCGCCCGGCAAAACCACCCGTATTGAAAGAAACCCGGCCGGAAGCATATTTCTGGATTACCGATGAAGAATGGAAAATCGAAGCAACCGAAGAATACGAAAAAATGCTCGAATTTTTCAATTGGGAAGAAACGCGGCAAGCGGAGTTTATTAATCTGGTTCAAAGAATATATTTTAAGTGCTATCCCGAGTTGCTCGATTTAAGTGCCGACGAGTGGGTTATATTTGCCGTAGATATTCGCGAAGAATACGAAAGCTTTAAGCTCTACTGCGGGCATGTAGAAGAATTTATCGACTGCGGATTTCCCGAAGAAGACATGAAGCTTACCGATAAGGAGTATTTTGATAAGTATTGCACCTTGCCGGAAGAAGTCAGGGAAAAAGCACGGGAAATACGCGACAGGCGCATTGCGGGTGAAAGGATATAAAATGACATTGTTCATTATATATGTTTGCCTGATGTTTCATCCCGAACTCATATTCTGATTTCGAAAATAATCCGGTTTACATGGGCAGGCGATTCATCGTTACACCTCATAGACACCCTGTTTTATTTCCCTACCTGAACTATATTCCTTTCTGTTTGCATTTTTCTTTCGTATTGAGTACACATTACCAATGTTATATGTTTTACAAAAGCATGGTGGAGTTGCTGTTTTTATTGCCAAATAAAACAAAGTGGCGTCAAAAAACAGAAAACTGAAAGAAAAACCCATTTAAGGGTA
>DATFAW010000486.1:0-3722 GCA_035254165.1 Paludibacter sp. | reverse complement strand
CAAAACAACAATACAATAACATTTTATTCAATACAATGAACAAAAGTCTCCCTTCGGGGAATTTAGGGGGCTTCTTTCTTGGCTTCGTCCCATATCACATCCATTTCGGCCAAAGTCATCGCTTTTAAATCTTTGCCAATGGTAATAGTTTTGGATTCGAGGTAGTTGAAGCGACTGATAAACTTGCGGTTGGTACGTTCCAGGGCGTTTTCAGGGTTTATGTCGTACAAGCGGGCTACATTAATTAAACTAAAAAGCAAGTCGCCAAATTCAGCTTCCATTTTGTCCTTGTCCATCGCTGCAATTTCTTCCTTAAACTCGTCGATTTCCTCCTGCACCTTGCCCCAAACCTGCTCGCGGTGTTCCCAGTCGAAACCCACGCTGCGGGCTTTATCCTGGATGCGGTGGGCTTTAATCAGCGCCGGCAATGAATTTGGTACGCCGGCAAGCACCGATTTATTCCCACCTTTTTCTTTTAGTTTCAGGCTTTCCCAGTTTTGCATCACGGCTTCGCTGTTTTCAGCTGTTACGTCAGCAAAAATATGAGGATGACGGTAAATAAGCTTCTCGCACAAACCCTGGCAAACATCGTAAATATCAAAATCGAAGGTTTCGCTACCCATCTCTGCATAAAAAACGATATGCAGCAAGATGTCACCCAACTCTTTACGAATCTCTTTTTTATCGTCGCGAATAATGGCATCGGCTAGTTCGTAAGTTTCTTCGATGGTTAGCGTGCGCAAGCTCTCGAAAGTTTGCTCTTTATCCCACGGGCATTTAGCGCGTAGTTCGGTCATTATTTCAAGCAGGCGTTGGAATTCCTGCAGTTTTTCTTCTGTTGTATGCATTCTTAGCAGTTACGAGTATTTAGTTACAAGTTCCAAAGCCCTGATTCTTGGCTCTGGGTTCTTTTGTCTATAATTAGCACAAAGGTAAGCATTTTTAGGTTTGAATTTATTCATTTGCTGCTCCAACTGCCTAAACCTGCCAACGCAAATATCAAAGTCGTCTTGACTTTGATAATATTACTGTTTTTGAGAATTTATTGCTGATTTGAATCGGGTCTCGCGAGTTCCAACTCTCGATTATTCATAAATGCCGCGAGTTGGAACTCGCGAAACCCAAAAGAAAAGACACTTCAGGAATTATTTTCATTCAATTAAGATTATTTAACCTCAAAGCTATTGGCAGAATAAAAACTTGCTATACTTTTGCGGTGTACTATTTCACTAATACACTAAAACAACCACTCAATAAATTTCAACATGAATAAAAGTATGATAGACATTCAAAATTTGGAGTTTAGTTACAGCAAACAAACTTCATTGCTTTCAAACCTGGATTTACAACTCGAAGCAGGACGCATTCACGGGTTGCTGGGTAAAAACGGCGAAGGGAAAAGCACTTTGCTGAAACTGATTTCCGGATTGGTATTTCCCAAGCAAGGAGAAATTAATGTAATGGGATTTGAACCCAAAGAACGCCAACCGGAAATGTTACAGGAAATTTTCTTCTTACCCGAAGAGTTACCTCAACTGACGCTGAGCATCGAAAACTACGAAAAAGTATATGCTCCCTTCTACCCTAACTTCAATCCGGTTCAGTTCAATGAATACCTGAAAGAATTTGATGTACACACAAAAAAGTCCATGCTGAACAAGCTGTCGCACGGCCAGAAAAAGAAAGTATTTGTCGCTTTCGGATTGGCAACCAACACCAAATTACTTTTGATGGACGAACCAACCAATGGTTTGGATATTCCGTCGAAAGGACAATTTCGCCGCATGGTGGCTTCGGCTATTGACGACAGTCGCTGCCTGATTATTTCCACTCATCAGGTTCGAGACCTGGATAGCCTGATTGACAGTATCACCATCATGGACGGTCACGAAATTGTGTTCAACGAACCTACTGAAAACATTACCAAGAAATTGCTGTTCAAAGTTGCCGAGCATAACGAAACCAACGAAACTGTAATTTACTCCGAAGATTCATTGCGGGGATTATACCAGGTTTGTGAAAACACTACCGGCGAAGAAAGCAAATTAGACATAGAACTGCTGTTTAATGCAGTGTTTACAGACAAGAAACGGATTATGAAACTTTTCAAATAACCACTAAAACACCATAAACAATGAATACAACATTTAATTTCAATCGCTTAGGATTACTAATCAAGCGCTATTTTATTGAAAACAAAAATAAGGAATTGATTTATTGGGGCATCTTGACGTTAGTCTTTTGCTTTATTCATCAAGCCGATTCGGCAAAAATGATCATCTACATCATGGGATTTATTTTTGCAGCCAAACAGTTCAAAATATTTACTTATACTCCAAGTGGTATGCATTATTTGCTCATACCGGCCACCCATCTCGAAAAGCTGGTAGCCAGTATATTGCTTAGTACTGCCTATTTCTTCGTAACGATCCTGTTCACATACTCGATTGGCAATATTATTGGCACAAACCTGTTCAATATCTTTTTTAACCAGTCAAATCCGGTATCGTGGGAACTATTTAGCTTTACCAGCGAACATTCGATTGGCAACAGCATGCACTTCATGCAAGTAGGTCCGTTCTTTGAAATGATTATCGGATTCCTGGCCATTCAATCCATCTTTTTACTTGGGTCGATCTTTTTCAAAGGAAATGCAGTGGGCAAAACTATGTTGAGCATTTTTGGTATCTTTTTAGCATTGGGAATCATCGAGATATTCTTGCTCAAAACCCTATTTGGAGGTTGGTCAATGAGCGGCGATATGCTCTCACTCAGTTTATCCGCTGATAATTCACCAACATTGACGGTTATCGGATATGTATTTAAAACAATCGGTTATTTGCTTATACCATTCCTTTGGGTGGTAACCTACTTCCGGTTAACAGAAAAACAAGTATAACAAAATGGAATTCAATCAATCACAAGCCATTTACCTGCAAATTGGCGATTATATATGCGAACAGATTCTAATTGGACGCTGGAAAGAAGGCGACCGGATTCTGTCGGTGAGGGAATTGGGCGTGACTCTGCAGGTTAACCCGAACACCGTAATACGGACATTCGAATTTCTGCAAAACAGCGAAATAATCTTCAACAAACGCGGGGTTGGTTATTTTGTGGCAGAAAATGCGCAAAAGAAAATAATTGAGTATCGCCGGAAGCAATTTTTAGAACTCGACTTACCCATTATTTTTAAAAATATGAATTTGCTCGGCATGAGTTTTGACGAAATTAAAGCTCAGTATGAAGAATATAATAAGTTTAATCAATAAATTTCAAAAAAAACGTATGAAAACATCCCAACGTATTCCCAAAGCGATTGCCGTGATTATCATAGTTGGCATTGGTCTTTTTTACAACACCGGTAACAAACAAATCATAGCTAACCAGTTTCAACAATTTGGCGCAAAGATAGAAAACGACGTGGTCAAGTCTGATTCCCTCGGCACTGAAAAAACCGAGAACAGGTTATTCATTTATACAAAGTCTATTATTCAAACAGGTATTCGTCATTTAATATCAAATATATGAAAACAAGTAACAAATTATTGCTGGGCTTTTTCGGTTTAGTTGTAGTATCTTTAGTTATTGCCAACATTGCCATAAAGTCAGAAATCAATAAAACTCCCCGAGCAAATAGCCAGATAGAAATAAACAAAATCATGAGTTCTTACCTATTAATTAATAATAGCAAAGTTCTGTTATCAATGAATAGAAACACG
>DATFAW010000485.1:0-12169 GCA_035254165.1 Paludibacter sp. | reverse complement strand
TAATTATACAATTTAATTTAACAATAATTCAAAACTGCATTGTTTGTATTGATAAATAGACTCAAATTGAAAGAAGTTTAATAGATAAATAACAGCACCGAGCAACAATAAATAATTAGATATCCAAATATCTTTCAATTTGTTTGGTCAGTCCATTTATTGTTCGTAGTTTTGCGAACTACTAACAAGCAAAGACTTTTTATTATGGACAGCCTAAAAAGCAAAGATTACACAATTGACAACGAGCAACTTGCCCGATTTGCAAAAGCTATGGGACATCCGGCACGTATTACTATTCTCCAATTTCTCGCGTCATTGGATAGTTGCTACTTCGGCGATATACACAACGAACTACCCATTGCCAAGGCTACTGTATCACAACATTTGAAAGAATTAAAAGATGCAGGACTCATTCAGGGAGAGATTGAAACTCCAAAAGTGAAGTACTGTATCAACCGTGAAAACTGGAAAAAAGCACAAGATTATTTCGAAACATTCTTTGCATTGAGAAAAGAAAAAACAAGTTGTTGCAACTAATTTAGTATTAAAAAAATGAACTTGCATAATCCCTAAAAACTATTTCCTGTTTTTCTTTCTCCATTTGGAGAAAGTACCCGAAGGGGGATAGAGGTTGGGGTTAGGGGTTTTTAAAACAAATAAAATTATGATCATTCAAGTATTAGGAACGGGCTGTCCAAAGTGTAAATCACTTGAAAAAGCCACTCGCGAAGTAGTAGCTCAAAACAATATCGATGCCACCATTACCAAGGTGGAAGACATTGTTGAAATTATGAAATTCAATATCATGACTACACCTGCATTAGTTATTGATGGAAAGGTTGTAGTTAAGGGACGTGTGCCATCAATGGATGAGCTAAAACAAATACTAACAAACAAAATTTATATTTCATGAAAAAGCTTATTTCATTATCTGTATTAGCACTTTTAGTTGTATCGTTTTTTACTGTTAGCAGTATCGCTGCCAATAAAAAAACACAACTAGTAGTTTCAAAATCGGCTAAAGTTGAGGTTTACTACTTCCATTTTACACGTCGTTGCGTTACATGTCAGGCGGTTGAAACAAAAACACAAGCCGCCATTGCTACACTTTATCCTGTTCAAGCTAAAAAAGGTTTGATTACTTTTAAAGCAGTAAATTTGGACGAAAAAACAAGTGAAGCATTAGCAAAAAAATGCAATGCTGAGGGTCAGGCACTTTTAGTTATTAGCGGCGGTAAACGTGTTGATCTTACAGAACAAGGATTTATGTACGCAAAAAGTAACCCGGACAAACTAAAGGCTGAGTTGAAAAAGGTAATTGATGCACTTATTTAATTCTCAAATTAGATTATGGAATTTCTGCAAAGCATATTAGAAAATTCGCAATACGCATTTGTAACAGCCATTTTGCTTGGACTGATGACAGCCATCAGTCCTTGCCCTTTGGCCACAAACATTTCTGCAATTGGTTTTATTAGTCGGGATATCGAAAATCGCCGTCGGGTTTTTATCAACGGGTTGGTTTATACACTTGGCCGTGCTATTAGCTACACAGGCCTGGCACTAATCATTTTCTTTGGCGCAAGCAAAATGCATATCTCTATGATTTTCCAGGGTTGGGGTGAAAAGCTGTTAGGTCCTGCACTCATTCTGATAGGTTTGTTTATGCTCGACATAATCAAAATAAGATTCCCCGGCTTCTCAGGCTTAACCGACAAAATTGGAGAAAATAGCAAAGGTAGTTATTGGAGTACACTTTTGCTGGGAATGGTTTTCGCCCTGGCATTTTGTCCGTACAGTGGTGTATTGTATTTCGTGATGCTTATTCCAATAACTGTAGCAAGTGCAAGTGGGTTGTATCTTCCTGTTTTATTTGCCATTGCCACAGGTTTACCTGTCATTCTTTTTGCATGGCTGTTAGCTTACGCAGTTGGTAATGTTGGTAAGTTGTACAATCAAATCAAAACCTTTGAGCTTTGGTTCAGACGGGCTGTTTCGGTAATCTTTGTTCTGGTAGGTGTATATTATACAGCTATATTTTTCCTGTAATTCTTATTTTCAAATTAGCTTATTATCAAATTAAAATCAGGATGAACGAAATTATTTGCCATTGTAAACAAGTTTCAAAAAGCGAAATTGAAAAAGCAATTTCTGACGGTGCAAAAACGCTCAAAGATATTCAGGAAATGACTGGAGCTTGCACCGGAAATCAATGTAAAGAACTCAACCCTTCGGGCAAGTGCTGTTCTTCGGATATAAATGCAATGCTACTAACACCAAAATTCAAAATAGCTTCCACCTGCGGTTGTGGCCATTGCTAAGCAATATATTTTTTTATTCAGATTGTTCGTCTTATTACGAACTACAATTAAAAATCAAAACAAATGAAATTAAATAAAAACATCATCATACCCCTGATATTGTTACCTGTTTGGTATGTGACTTACTCCAACCTGCAACCTGTAACCGATTGGCTCATTGACTCTGTTTTAGGAATGACAAAAGGCTCTCACCTTACCGAAGCATTGCGATTCTTTATTTTTGAATTTCCGAAAGTATTGATGTTGTTGGTCCTGATTATTTTCTTTGTCGGAATTCTACGCAGCTACTTTACTGCCGAACGTACCCGAAAAGCACTGGAAGGCAAATCAACATTCATGGGAAATATTATGGCTGCTATGTTGGGTATTGTAACGCCTTTCTGTTCATGTTCTGCTATTCCGCTATTTCTTGGCTTTGTCGAATCGGGCGTTCCACTAGGTGTTACTTTCTCGTTCCTGATTGCAGCACCTATGATTAATGAAGTTGCAATCATACTTCTTTACGGTATGTTTGGTTGGAAAGTGGCTGCGATTTATATTGGTACAGGTTTAATCATTGCCATCATAGCCGGTTGGATTATCGGCAAGCTGAAGCTTGAACACTGGGTGGAAGAATGGGTGTATGCTACCAAATTGGGCGAGAGTGATGGGGAAGAAGAAAAAATCACTTTTTCTCAACGAATTACCATGGGCTATGATGCTGTGAAAGAAATCGTTGGTAAAGTTTGGTTGTATGTGGCATTAGGCATTTTGGTTGGTGCAGGGGCGCACGGCTATGTTCCGCAAGAATTTATGGCTTCGCTCATGGGCAAATCTGCCTGGTATTCAGTTCCATTGTCGGTCTTGATTGGTATTCCGCTATATTCCAACGCAGCCGGTATCGTTCCGATCGTTTCGGTTTTAATTGAAAAAGGTGCATCACTCGGGACAGCTTTGGCATTTATGATGTCGGTCATTGCCTTATCATTGCCCGAAATGATTATTCTCCGTAAAGTATTGAAAATGCCTTTGATTCTTACTTTTATTGCCATTGTTGGTGGAGGGATTATGATAGTAGGATTTCTGTTTAATTACATATTCTAAAAAACTATTTATTAGCCAATTAACGAAATGGATCAAAAATTAAACTACACAGAACTGTACGAGAATTATTCGCCCAAAATAAGGCGTTATCTAAATTGCAATTTCAGCATTGAAGATTCCGAGGACCTTTTACAGGACATATTCATCAAAGTTTATAATTCGCTACCTAATTTCAGAGGCGAAGCATCCGTAAATACATGGATATATCGGATTGCAACAAATTCAGTCATTGACAGAATAAAAAGTAATGTTCACAAATTCACTAAAGTACAGCAGGAATTAAACCCTACAACATTCCATTACAACAACAGTCAATTTACAACAACCTTTGAAAAGCAAATTGAAAAAGAAGAAATGAACGACTGTATAAGGCAGTTTATAAATGAGCTAACTGAAAAGAACAGAGTCGTTTTTGTACTAAGCCAATATGAAGACCTTTCGAATAAGGAAATTGCTGAAGTACTTAATATTAGTATTGATTCCGTAAAAATAAGGTTGCATAGAGCTAAAGAGACTTTGAAAGCTTCTTTGTCTCAAAATTGTCATATCTATTTTGATGACTGTAGCGAAATGTCCTGCGAGCCGATCTCCTCATGTAAACCTTAAAACATCATTCTTTTTGTATCTATATTTTCAGTTCATCGTCTAATTAGTTTTTAAATTTAATGTCAAACTAAAAAGATTAAAAAGATGACAAATTGCTGTACATGCTTTTCAGAAAGCGAAACCAACAAAAAGGATTTTGAAGTTGTAAAAATTGAAAAAACGAAGAATGTTTGTCCTATGTGCGAAGATTTCGCAAAAGAGCAAATAGAAAACAAAACACCAATAGCAGTCCTTTCATGCGAAGGTGCATGTTTAAGAGGTGAAATTGCACGTCAGGCTGCAAATATTATTTGCTTTAAACTTTCGCCGGAGAAAACTTCTCGTATTTGTTTAGGCGGGGCATTTACAAAAAATACAGGACAACGAAATTTGGTACGAAATGCTCCAAAAGTACTTGCTTTAGAAGGTTGCTTTATAAAATGTAGTTCCCGAATGATGAAAGGTGTTATTGATGAGCTAAATCCTGAGATAATTATTGTTGATACATTGTGTGATTTCGATAAAAAACTTTTTGCAATTAATGATTTAGCAGAGGAAAAAATAAAGGAGTTAGCAACTAATGCAGCTAACAAAATTGTTGAAAAATATATTGCAGTTTAATTTATGAATTTTGAATATAATGAAAACAAAAGAAGAAAAAGCTTGCTTGTGTGGAACAAGCGAATTCAATGTTGTAAGGTGCTCAGGTGCGTCAGATCTCGGACAAATTTCCGACTTAGTTGCAAGAAGATTACGTGACAATAAAGTGCGTAAAATGAATTGTTTGTCAATGATAGCTATCGACAGCCAACCTCTAATCACTGCTTTCAAATCAGCCAACGTGTTAGTAATTGATGGTTGTCCGGTGGATTGTGGTAAAAAGATACTTGAGAAAGCCGGAATCACGGATTTTAATCACTTGCGCTTAACTGATCTAGGATATAAAAAAGGAGAAACGCTTATAAGTGAGAACATAATTCAAGCCATTTATGAAAAAGCCGAAGCTATCCATTAGGCTGAAACAAATAGTCTCAATTGTCTTTTTTGCTTTTGTCAGTATCGTTTTTTATTCTTCTTATTGCCAATAAAAAGAACATGTATAAAAATTTGCATGACCTCATCTTTTACAGTGATATGCGGTATAATTCCATTTGATAGCTAATATATATTCATAACTTGTGTCCTAAATTCTAATTACTTTTAGGAATATAGCTGCTTGCCAAGTGGTAGTTTAATCGTCATGGATGTTTCATCTGTTTGTTTTCAATTTAGACTACAGTAGATGCAACATCCATGATAATCACGTTTTGTTTGGCTTGAAAAATCTGAGATCTTTTTTATTATTAAAATTTATTTATTCGTTTTAGTCTACATGCGCGCCGTATGCCTCTATATCAGCAATGTTTGCTGACTGACCTTCTAGCTGATTCTTGAAGGTTAATTTAAGGAAGCGTCCCTTGTTTCCATGAACGGGGATATCAACCTGTGTTTTTATGGCGCTGGTATTGGCAGATTGATCGACTATGGTATTCCAGTTAATTCCATCCATCGAAATTTCCAGAACATATTGAAAAACAGCTTCTTCCTTAAAAGCAAGTTTGATTTCAGAAAGCGAATAGATATTTTCCATATCTACCTGCCACCATGAAGGCAATGTATCTCCTTTTGCGACTTGCCAATATGTTGTGGAGTCTGCATCGTTTGCAAAGCGAGGAGAATGTTTTGTGTCGCTATTGCTTGATTTAGTTGGCCGCTCGCTTAGTATGTTCACTTTATTATCAGATTTATCCCCGGTTTTTTGAGAACTGTATCTGGAATAAACCCTGTTGAAAGCCATGGATTTTAATTTGCTGAATTTGGGGGCATTTTTTGAAACTATAGTTATTTCGCATGGAGTCAACCCCTTTGAAGTGGCACGAATTACGGTTTCCCCAGCATAATAAGACCGAAACTCAATAGCCGCTTTCCCATCCCTGATATTGATGTCAGAATTTGCTCCAAATATGATGGAAGTACCAGTTGGGAACTCTCCGGGCCCAGACAAAATCTCGAACTTTAAGTCAGGCGAATTGCTTAAGGCGTTGCCAGCTTTATCAACAATTGTTGCAGTAAGATGAACATCGTCGGTTCCATCTGCATGCTCGATAATGGTCTTATCGGCAGTGAGGCGGATTGCGGCTGGATTTCCATCGACAGGCCATTGCTCTGGCTCTTTGTTATTGTAGTTTTTCCTGTACCAATACCACTGCTTTTTCGGTATCCGAAAGTAGTCGACTAAGCCCATGCAACCAAAATGGCCGGCTAAACTTCCGTGATCAAAACCACACCAGATTGCCTGTCCGCTGCGCCATGGAAATTGTTCTTCTTGCAGGTCGCCATAACCTGAGATGTATTGTCCCGGCCTGTCTGCGATGGTTGAACCATACTCGCACACAACGCTAGCAACTCCTGGGTTCAAGTAAAGTTTAGCTCCATCCCCGTTATATCCAGCCACATCCCCAAGCATGTCTATTTCTCCACGCTGGCAGCCGCCTATTGCTGCTGGTCTGGTAGCATCCAGTTCGTGAGAAAGATTGACCAGTTCTTTAAGAAACGCTCTAACTTTTGGCATCTTTTCAGGAACACTAAAAAATGGTTCATTAGACATTGACCAGACAATGATTGACGGATGATTCCTGTGGATTCGTATCATTTCTGCCAAGCTCTTTTTGACACTTTCTTCGAAAGGCTTTTCATCTTTTTCGATAGTGGGGTAAGCGCTGCAAGTCCAGTTTCCTTCTGGTTTAAAGCCACCTATCCCCCAAAAACAATTCTCCGACCAGAAAAGCATGCCAAACTGATCACATGCATCTGAAAAGGCAGGGTCATGAGGGTAATGCGAACCACGAATAAAATCGAATCCGGCTTCTTTCATCAAGTTGACATCCCTGAAAAAGCCTGCATTGGTAACAGCATCACCCCAGCCAGCATGATCCTGATGAACATTGCATCCTTTAAAATAATGATGTTTACCATTCAGGAAAAAACCTTTATCTGCTGTCCATTCGATCCACCTCATCCCAAAAGTAGTTTCATAATTATCCACAATTTTATTGTCAATAATTACTAAAGTTTTGGCTTTGTACAAATAAGGAGTTGATGGAGACCAAAGTTTAGGGTCATTGATAGCGGAACTGAGCTGGTCGATAACCAGCGTTTTCCGAGCTTCTGCCGAAAATGGTGTTTCCATTGTGCCGATCTCTTTCCCTTCGGCATCAAGCAGTAATGTTTTTAGCACTCCTTTGGATGGTTTGTCGAGATCGTTTTCTATTTCTGTTCTTACGTTGACCTTACCTGAAGCAGCAGACAGCTCGGGTGTTGTAATGTATGTTCCATACCAAGCCACATGGATAGGGGCTGTCTCAACCAGATGCACATCCCGGTATATACCTCCACTGAAAACATGTTCGCCTGCCCGAGGAGCTAATTGTGCATTCCACAAGTTGTTCACCCTGATTGCAATTAAGTTGTCTCCTTTTTTCAGATTTTTTGTAATATCAACCGAAAACCCATTATACCCACCTTGATGTGTCCCGGCCAAAATGCCATTAACATACGCTTCTGCAACTTGGAATACTCCTTCAAATTCGAGGGAAAATTGGTGTAAACCAGGATCTTTATCAATTGTCAGATGTTTCCGATACCAGCCATATCCAGTGTAGAATTCTGAAGATAGAAAGTATGGCATGCTAAAAGAGTGAGGCAAACCAATGTTCTGCCATGCTGCATCTCCATAACCGGTCTTTTCTGCGCCAGGACGGTCGCCCAACTGGAACTTCCATTCGCGGTTGATATTTATTTTTTCCCTTGGGCTTTTTGCTGAGTTTGCTCCGCAGGCGACTTGCGCAACAAGGATTAATACTAAGGCTGGAATAATTGCTTTACTCCAAAGTTTTGATTTACTGTACATCTTTTTTGTTTGTTCTTATTGGGTTATTGTTCGCTAAATTTATATGTCCGGTTCCAGACAAACGATTCTCCCGGCTTAATATCGAACAAGACCATTGGTTCGACACAAAAAGCCAGTTTCCAAATATACAGGAAAAACGGACCGGGATCGACGTCCGAAACCACTTCAACAGAGGTTGAGGTTTTTCGGTTCGATAAAGTATAAATCCGGGAAGCGTTTGGATTGACGTGTCCCGCAACCGGATCGGCATCTAATAAATCTTGGTTAAGCGTGAGATAATTATCCTTTATCACAGCTTTTGGACTATACTTATCGATGGGTTGAACGGGATTGGGAAACTCAATTTTGTAGTCACTTCCTATAAACTGATTGTCAAATCTGAAAAAGTTGTGGCAATATGGGTTTCCATGGATATTCTTTTTTCCTGTGTTTCTCAGGATGTGGATGATCGTGAGTTCGGGACTGTCTTTGCTCAATCGGATTGTTTTCTTATATTGGTAAGCATATCCAAAACCAGTAGTTATCTCCTGCGAAAAGCTAATCCGGTCTTCACTGGCTGTTACTTTCCATTTCCCGGAATCGACCACCTTGTAATTTGCTGCCCAATGGTAGGGTTTTTCATCGGTGCGTTCCAGTATCCCTACGCCAATTTTCAGAAATGGCTCGCCCGGCTTGGCCTTGTCAAAACCAAGAGGATCACGGAATTCTTCAACCGTGCCGGTGCTGGTTCCCGAGTCGAGCGGATCGTGTTTGCCGGGAGTTAAGGTTCCGTTATAATTTCTCCATTCCTGAAAAAATGTATGCCCACCGTACTCAACCTGAGCGATGATGCCCGACCAGTCGAAACGGGTACTCCGGTAATATCCTTTCTCTTTATCCGGCAGCAGGACAGTCACTTCAAGAAAATTATTCTTTAGCACTTTTACCGGATAGCCGCTGTCAGCAGGTTTGTGCCGGGGTTCTGCATTAATATGTAACGAACAAGCTAAAAGAGAAAATGCCAATGAAAAAAGAGATTGCGTCATAAATAATTAATTTAATATCAGATGATCCAATCCGTACGCTTTCCCTTTTTCCAGGTTCGGAACTTCGATTGTTTTGTCTTTGTATTTGACAGTACATGATCCTCCGTTCCGCGAATAGATTTGTGCGGAAACCAACCGATTGTTTTCCCATTTGATATCCACCACGAAACCTCCACGAGCCGCCAAACCTTTTACCTCGCCGTTTTTCCAGGCAGAAGGCAGGGCAGGAAGCAATTCTATATAGCCGTTGTGGCTTTGCAGCAGCATTTCTGCAATACCAGCCGTGCCTCCAAAATTCCCGTCAATCTGGAATGGGGGATGGGCGCAAAATAGATTAGGGTACGTTCCACCTGCATCTGACATATTTAGTTTGTAATTGTTGCATGGATTAAGAATGCCCTGCAACAGTTTGTAGGCATGTTCCCCATCTTTTAATCTTGCCCAGAAATTGATTTTCCAAGCAAGTGACCAACCGGTACCATTATCAGTTCTTACTTCAAGGGTTTTTTTTGCTGCATCGGCTAGTTCTGGTTTTGTGTACGGGTCTATCTCTTTACCCGGATACAACATATAGAGGTGCGAAACATGTCTATGCTTCGGGTCAGTTTCTTTGTACTCCCTGTTCCATTCCATTAGCCTTCCGTCTGAGCTAATTTGAGGTAAAGCCAAATGTTTTAAAACGGAATCTATTTTAACCAACGTTGGATTTGAATATTTTAAAATAGTAGAAGCATTCAAAACATTGGCGAAAAGTTCTGAAATAATTTCCTGATCATGTGAGGGTCCCATACTTACCGAACTAACAGAACCATCGGGAGCAATAAACGGATTTTCGGGTGAAGAAGATGGGCCTGATACAAACTTGCCTGATACAGGGTCTTTCACAAGCCAATCAAGATAAAACTGTGCAGATTTAAGCATAATTGGGTAAATCCGTTCCAGATATTTACGATCTTGTGTATAAGTGTAATGATCCCAAAGTTGTGTGCACAACCAGCCACCTGCTGCTACATACATCCCCCAACTGGTTCCTTCTCCTGGTGAAGTGTAACCCCAAACGTTTGTTATAGTTTCGGTACACCAACCTCCTGCGTGATACTGAACAGCTGCGGTTGCTTCGCCAGGTTTGACTAAAGATTCTACCAATGAAGAAAACGGACTGAAACATTCCGAAAGATTGGTTACATCGGCGGGCCAATAGTTCATTTGTACATTAATATTGGCATGGTAATCGCAGTTCCATGGAGTTTGTACTTTGTTTGCCCAAATACCTTGCAGGTTAGCCGGAAGGGTATTTTCACGGGATGAGGAAATTAAAAGGTAGCGCCCATACTGAAAGTAAATTTCATGTAAACGAAGTTCGTTAGCATTTCTTGCCTGATTTTTCAATCTCACATCAGTAGGAATAGTATCGGGTACACCTCCAGACAGATTGAGGCTAACTTTACCGAACAATGAGGTGTAATCATCAGTATGGGATTTCAATAGTGTATTAAAGGTTTTAGCAGAGACTTTGTTTAGTTGATTGAGC
Organism: Paludibacter sp.; assembly: GCA_035254165.1. Lineage (GTDB taxonomy): Bacteria > Bacteroidota > Bacteroidia > Bacteroidales > Paludibacteraceae > Paludibacter. Next base: position 1,675 of record DATFAW010000485.1, on the reverse strand, counting down.
GTGGTCAATTTGGGTTCGCTGCCTATATAGTTTGGGTAGTCCTGCTTATAGTTTGTCGAAGCGGTTAGTAGCAATACTACTTCACTGGCATTCTGAATAGTAACTGAACTATCTGTGTAAATCACAGTTCCATCCGCAGTTATTGCTTTTAACCTGACAGCGTATTGCATACCGTTCCCACCTTTCCCATTGTCTAAAGTTCCTGACATCATCAGGTTATCTTTTTCATTACTTAACTTGAAACGTTCGGGACGATTCAGCTTAACATTAAAACTTAATGCTCCTCTTTTTTCGGATTTTAAGCGTATGACCAGTGCTCTGTCAGGGTAACTTGCAAAGATTTCACGTTGATAATTTATCCCTTCCTGTTTGTATGAAATCCTGATAATACCATGGTTCAAGTCAAGTTCTCGGTGATAATTGCTATATGTGGCTGTTTTACCAAAATCTAACAGTATATCGCCTAATGTTTGGTAGCAACCATATTGCTTCCCTCCCGATCCTGGCCCCTTACAAACTTGTGTTTTTTCCGTTAGTTTGTTGGCTTCGGCATACTTCCCTTCAAACAATAATTGACGAATTTTTCCTAGCGAATAATAACTTTCAGTGTTGTTGCTATCGTCAAGGCTTCCAGACCACAATGTCTTTTCGTTTAACTGGATTCGTTCCTGATTTACATCCCCAAATACCATAGCTCCTAAGAATCCGTTTCCAACTGGCAATGCTTTAAGCCATTCAGGGTCGTTTTCCCAACCATTTTTAACATCAACTACGGTTGAGTTGGCTGGTTGTGCGTACCATAATCGCAAAGACGATTCCGGTTTTAGATTTGCAGTGCAGGGGATTATTCCAAGTACCAATCCCAGCATAAAAAAAATAAATTTGTTAGAGATCATATTTCATTTGTATTTGTTTAAGAATTTAAAAATAGGTATTCCAAAATCAAGCAACCTTTTGGGATGTACTCTCAGCCTCTGGTAAGCTCCGCTGAAGTTTTTCAGCATGCTTATATGTTTCAGCAAAATGCAACATTTAAAGAAAATCAACCAACATTCATATCGCAGAGAAATACTCCAAAAATGTCTGTTGAGAAAAGAGCAACTGGAGTTGCTGTCTGTTTTATTCGGATTAGTACAACCCAACGCAGGCTTATAAAAATGGCTTTACTCTATTCGGGATGATGATTGGAATTGCCTGGGGGTGATACCGTATTCAGATTTAAAGCACCGGCTAAAGTATTTCGGGTCATTGAAACCAACTAAAAATGCTATATCGGATATATTTTGCTCTTTAGCAAGCAATTGGACAGAACGTTTTATCCGAACCGAACGTATATACTCGCACGGTGAGAGTCCTACCGTCGATTTAAATTTACGGTATAATGACACTTTTGAAACGTTCATCTCCCTGGCAAATTGATCAATTGATAAGTTCACATCTGCAATTCTCATTTCCAGTTTCACAATGGCTTTTTCAACAAAACACTCATCGAAACTTTTATTTTCTGCCTCAGTGTAAGTGTATTTCATCATTTTTCTATACTCTATCGGTGAAAGCCCGACTGTATTTTTGAAGCACTTACTAAAATATTTAGGATCATTAAATCCGGTTTCATAAGCCACTTCAGAAATATTCAGGGAGTTTTTTAATAGTAATTGCCGTGCAATTTCAATTT
>DATFAW010000484.1:0-8605 GCA_035254165.1 Paludibacter sp. | reverse complement strand
AGCTTATCCTATTCTCATCAAGGGTCTTCAACGACTTGAATACAGAGGATATGATAGTGCCGGAATTGCATTAATTCACGGTGATAAGCTAAATGTCTATAAAGCCAAAGGAAAAGTTTCTGATTTGATTCAATTCGCGGAACAAAAAGATATTCAAGGAACTATTGGTATAGCTCATACTCGTTGGGCAACTCATGGTGAACCAAATCAAGTAAATGCTCACCCACATTATTCACAATCCGAAGAGTTGGCATTGATACATAATGGAATTATCGAGAATTATGCTGTGCTTAAACAAGGATTGATAGAACATGGATACACCTTTAGCAGTCAAACTGATACTGAAGTTTTGGTGCAACTGATTGAATATGTAAAAAAATCAAACAATGTTGATTTGACAACTGCTGTTCAACTGGCACTTAATCAGGTTGTTGGTGCGTATGCTATTGCGATTATAGAAAAAGGTCATCCAGATGTAATTGTTGCAGCTCGTAAAGGTAGCCCGTTAGTGGTGGGAATAGGAGAGGATGAGTTCTTTTTGGCTTCCGATGCTACTCCAATTGTTGAATTTACTGATAAGGTGGTATATATTGGAGAGGAAGAAGTTGTAACATTGCAACGTGGCAAACAACTAAAAATAAAAACAATCGGAAATGTTGAGAAAACACCAGAAATCAAAAAACTCGAAATGACTTTAAGTCAATTGGAGAAAGGTGGTTATCCTCATTTTATGATTAAAGAGATTTTTGAACAGCCTAAAACACTGGCAGACAGCATGCGTGGCCGTGTTAATATTGATGAGAATCATATTACACTTGCCGGTTTTATCGATAATAAAGAAAAATTTCTGAAAGCAAAGCGTATTATTATTACGGCTTGTGGAACGTCATGGCACTCTGCGTTAATAGGTAAATATGCTATTGAAGAATTTGCGCGCATCCCTGTTGAAGTAGAATATTCTTCTGAATTTCGTTATCGTAAACCGGTTATCAATCCGGATGATATTGTAATTGCTATTTCTCAATCGGGTGAAACTGCCGATACGCTTGCTGCTGTAGAGTTGGCTAAATCAAAAGGAGCATTTATTTTCGGTATATGTAATGTGGTTGGATCATCGATTCCACGGAATACTCATTCGGGTTGTTATACCCATGCCGGACCTGAAATTGGAGTAGCTTCCACCAAAGCATTTACAGCCCAGGTAACAGTGCTTACTATGCTGGCCCTGATGATCGGAAAAGAAAAAGAAACATTGAATGATGAATGTTATTTGAAACTGGTGCATGAATTGGCACGTATTCCTGAAAAAATCAAAGAAATTCTAAAACAGAATGCAACCATTGCTGAATTTGCCAAAACATTTACTTATGCGCAGAATTTTATCTATTTAGGCCGTGGTTACAATTTCCCTGTTGCTCTGGAAGGTGCATTGAAATTAAAAGAGATATCTTATATTCATGCAGAAGGTTATCCGGCTGCTGAAATGAAACACGGACCGATAGCTTTGATTAGCCAGGAAATGCCGGTAGTGGTAATTGCTACCAGTGCCGGAATGTACGAAAAAGTGGTTAGCAATATTCAGGAAATAAAAGCCCGCAAAGGAAAAATTATTTCTATTGTTACTGAGGGTGATGTTGTTGTAAGCAATTTATCTGATTACACTATAAGTATTCCGGATACGGAAGAATGTTTGGTTCCTTTATTGGCAGCCATTCCGTTGCAACTTTTAGCTTATCATATAGCAGTTGTAAAAGGGTGCGATGTGGACCAACCGCGTAATTTGGCAAAGTCTGTAACTGTTGAATAATGTGAAAAATAACCCCTGCGCTAAACGTTGGGGTTTTTTATTTGTTACCTTACTTATTGATGTTGATTGAGTTAATCGATTTGTTGATTCAGTCTATAATTTTCAAATTTTCAAATTCATTTTTATGTGCGGAATAGCAATGGTTAGGCTCTTGAAGCCGTTGGATTTTTATCAGGAAAAATACGGAACGTGGCAATATGGCTTGCAAAAGATGTACTTGCTTATGGAAAAACAGCATAATCGGGGACAAGAAGGTGCCGGTTTAGCTACTGTAAAGCTCGATGTGCCTGCGGGTGAAGAATATATCTGGCGCGAGCGGGTAGAAGGAAAGAATGCCATTCAGGATATTTTTGCTACAATCAATAAAAAGATGGTGACTGTAACTGAGACGGTGTATAGCAACGTCGAAAAAGCAAAAGCCGAATTGCCTTTTGCCGGCGAATTATATTTAGGCCATTTACGTTACAGCACAACCGGAAAAAGCGGTTTATCTTATGTTCATCCATTTTTACGCCGGCATAACTGGAAAAACAGAACCATGGTGCTTGCTGGTAACTTTAACCTGACAAATGTAGATGAGATATTTGATCATCTTACATTGAAAGGACAACATCCGCGCGACAAAGGAGATACTTTCCTGATGTTGGAATCGTTGGGCTTTAAGCTTGATCAGGAAGTTCAAAAAGAATACGATAAAATCAAACAACGTTATTCCAATGACTTGGTTATCACGCAAAAAATTGAGGAGAATCTTGATATAGCTTCTTTTATCCGCAAATCTGAAAAGTTGTGGGATGGTGGTTACGTTATTTGTGGTATGTTAGGTCATGGTGACTCATTTGTTTTCCGCGATCCTAAAGGAATTCGTCCGGCATTTTATTATATCAGCGATGAAATAGTAGTTGCTGCTTCCGAACGTCCTGTTATTCAAACAGCTATGAACGTGAAAGAGGAAGACGTCCATGAGTTGCAACCTGGACAGGCCATGATTATCAAGAAGAATGGTACGGTGCAGTTTGAAACAATTCGTCCTGCTGCTGCCGAATTGGCAAAATGTTCGTTCGAACGTATTTATTTCTCCCGGGGTAGTGATATTGATATTTATCGCGAACGGAAACAGTTAGGTGAGTCGTTGGCTCAGCCAATTCTGAAAGCTATCGGTAATGATATTGAAAATACGGTTTTCTCCTTTATTCCCAATACTGCTGAAGTGGCTTTTTATGGAATGAAAGATGGTATTAAAACTGCTACCAATAATATCCCGATTCGGGTAGAAAAGGTACTTATTAAAGACATAAAATTGCGGACATTTATTTCGAGTAATAATGAACGAAATGATTTGGCAACCCACGTATACGATGTGACATACGGTTCTATTCGTCGGGGTAAAGTGGATAATCTGGTTTGTATTGACGATTCGATTGTGCGTGGAACAACATTGAAACAAAGTATTTTGAAGATTTTGAATCGATTGGAGCCTAAGAAAATCGTTATTGTATCTTCATCTCCGCAAGTACGTTTCCCTGATTACTACGGAATTGACATGGCTCGCATGAATGAATTTTGCGCTTTTAGGGCTGCCATTGAATTATTGAAAGAAACAGGTAGACAAAGTGTAATTGATGCAGTGTATCGTAAGTCTAAAGCGCAGGAAGACTTACCTAAAGAGCAAATAATTAATTATGTGACTGAAATATACGAACCATTTACACAGGATGAAGTCTCTAAAAAGATTGCTGAAATGCTTACTCCTTCGGATGTGGATTGTCCTGTAGAGTTGGTTTATCAAACTATCGATGAACTCCATAAAGCTTGTCCAAATCATTCGGGCGATTGGTACTTTTCAGGAAATTATCCAACACCGGGTGGCAACCGATTGGTAAATAAGGCCTTTATAAATTACTACGAAGGCAGAGACAATAATTAAATTATAATTGTATGAATAGTGTAAATTTCCTTTTTAAGAATAAAATTGAATGGGAGGAGGTTGGTGAAGGTGTTCGTCGGCAGATAATGGGATATGATGATAAGCTAATGACGGTAAAAGTTGAATTCCAAACCGGAGCCATTGGAAGCCTACATGCTCATCCACATTCGCAAACCACCTATGTAGCCAGCGGCATATTCGAATTTGAAATAGATTCTGTGAAAAGAATAGTGAAAACTGGTGATGGATTGTACATGGCTCCGGATGTTATTCACGGAGTTGTTTGTCTCGAAAGTGGCACACTGATTGACTCATTTAGCCCTGCGCGCGAAGATTTTTTGAAATAGAAATAGAAATTAATAGTAACACGGCCTCACTATAATGCTTAGTGAGGCCGTCGTTGTATTAAAGAATGAAAGTGTGACATTCCCCATATTCTACTTTATACTCAAAGGCTTCGGTGGCACTAAACTGCTTGTTTATAATTCCAGCAGAACGGATTACTCCGGCATGTGTAAAGATGATGACTTGTTGGTAGGGGTGGTTTTTGATTTCATTCAGAAAGTTTTCCACACGATTTGTCATGATTTTGAACGATTCTCCCTGTGTGGGGCTTTCTTCGTACCAGTTGTTGAACCAAAGTTGCAACCGTGGATCTTGTATCTCTTTCCAGGCTTTCATTTCCCAGTCTCCGAAGTTTAGTTCCATCAATCGGTCATCAATGATTGGTTTCGGATAGCCGCAATAACTTGCCAGCTTCCGGCAACGCATCAACGGACTGCAATATACTGCGTCGAAAGTCAGCTCTTGCAGTTTTGATAATACAATCTGTGCTTCCGCTTCAAAAGTAGGTGAAACATCCACGTCGCTTTGACCATAGCAAATGCCGGACTCAACAGCAACTGAAGTGTGACGAATTAGAGTTAGATTCATACTATGTAAGACGACCCCTAAATCCCCTAAAGGGGACTTTAAGACCAGTTTCTGATAATTGATTAGGCGTAAATATTCTATAAAAAGTACTTTTAAGTCCCCTTTAGGGGATTTAGGGGTTAGTTCCGACTAATCAGGCACACAGCCAGATAAAATCCCAATTCACAAAGCAAGGCTGTTGCCCCGCAAATATCGCCGGTATAACCGCCAATTCGTTTCTTTACGTAGAAGAACATGAATAATACCAATCCGATGGGAATCAATACAGAAAGCCACAATGCCTGATTTAATAAGAGAAGCAGGGGAAGTAACCCAAACAGGCAAGCTGCCAGGAATCTGCCTACGCTTAGTTTATCATATAATGTTTTACTCTTACTCTCGCTTTCGGTACGCGCATAAGGCAGAAAATTCATCATTGTGGTCGTGAGTAGCTTCGACAAAGGGTCGGCTGCCAGAATAGCTGGAAATATGATTTCTTTGGGAAGTGAAATGACGGCATTGATAAGCAGGAGATAATACATCATTACTCCTATCAAAGCATAACTCCCCACATGCGAATCCTTCATAATGCGGAGAATATCAGCTTTCGTTTTTCCTCCGCCAAATCCGTCGAAGAAATCGCCCAGTCCATCTTCGTGAAATCCACCCGTAAGCAATATCCGGACTACCAGTGCCAGAATAATGGCAAGGATAGGAGGGAAGACCCTTGAGAAGCCCAGCCAGGCTCCAGCTGTGATTCCACCCGTTATCCACCCCGTGAGCGGCCAAAAACAAATGACTTTTTTGAAACTTTCAGCAGGTATATTCACAATATGCCAAAGTGGAATCCGGGTAAAGAATGTGATAGCTGCTGCAAGTTGGTAGAATAGTTTTTTCATTTTAGAAATACTTGGTGACGCTAGCTTTTTTAAACGTGCTCATTTCATTAATCATGCGCACAGACGAATCAATCAAGGGATATGCGCAAAGTGCTCCGGTTCCTTCGCCAAGACGCATGCCGAAGTTTAGCAACGGTTTAGCTTCGAGGTAGTCCAACACCAGTTTGTGTCCGGCCTCATCGCCCTGATGACCGAAAATAGCGTATTCCAACACTTCAGGATGTAGTTTTGAAGCCGCCAGAATACAGTTTGTCATGATGAAACCATCGATTAGAATAACCATATTCAGTTCGGCGGCCTGCAGCATTCCACCAACTGCCATCAGCATTTCATAACCTCCAAAGTGGCAAAGAATGTCGACGATAGAACCATCTCCGGTATAATTATCGAGGCATTGTTTCAAAATAGTGTATTTGCGCTTTACGCCTTCGCTGTCGAAGCCACTGCCGGCACCAACACACTGATCCAGTGAGATTCCTGTCAGGCAAGTCATCCAAAGAGATGAGGAAGAAGTATTGCCAATGCCCATTTCGCCAAAGCTTATTACATTACAACCTTCTTTGTGGCAATCTATCACCATCTGCGCTCCACGCTCCATACACAAATCAAATTCTTCTTGTGTAATGGCTTTTTCATGTAAATAGTTACGGGTTCCTTTGCGTACTTTCAGGTCGATTAAGCGATCCAAACCGTCAAAATCATAATTAATACCGGAGTCAACTACTTTCATTTTAATGTTGTGTTGACGTGCCAGGAAATTGATTCCTGCGCCGCCTTCCATAAAGTTGAAAACCATTTGCGGAGTTACTTCGGGCGGAGAATAACTAACACCCTCGGCTGTAATGCCATGGTCGCCACCAAAAATGATGTGATACGGGTTTTGAAGGGTTGGCGAAAGTGTCTGTTGAATGGTGCCGATCTGAACGGCCATTTCTTCCAATCGACCCAACGAACCTTTGGGTTTGGTCAGGTTATCAATCTTTTCGATCAGGTAGGGAACGATTTCTTTTTCAGGAGATTTGATGTTGAAAGTTTTGTGTGACATAATTTTAGGATATACCCCCGGCCCCGTTCGACTGAGCTCACGCCGAAGCCTAAAGAGGAGTAGGGAAGTTAGTATTTATTTGATATAAACAGGAATGCCTGAAACCATTAGAACCATTTCGTCGGCACACCGGGCAATGTATTGGTTTACCCATCCCATCAGGTCATTAAACCTGCGTTGTAAGTCATTGGTTGAAGTTCCACCAAGTCCCAGTTCGTTGGTTACAAAAATAAAGGTGGCATTTTGCTGCGTGAATGCTTCGAAGCGCTCGGTTACGGCAGCTAATGAAAGTTCTACGTCGCCGTTGGTTTCATTGAAGAAGTTTGTCGACCAAAGCGTTACGCAGTCAATCACCACAACTCGGTTCGTTACATCTACGTTTTGCAAATCTTTTAGTTCCTCAATATTCGTCCATTCCGGTCCGCGGTCACGTTTGTGCCGTTCTATGCGTTGGCGGTGTTCTTCGTCCCATACGGCGGAAGTGGCCAGATATACCGGATTATCCGTTAGTGATAAGGCCAGCTTCTGTGCATAACTGCTTTTCCCCGAACGTTGTCCGCCTGTTATTAAAATGATTTTTTTAGATTCCATTATCAATAGTTTAGTAGTTTTTCTTGCTTTTTTACCTGTTTTTAATGTTTGTTCTCGCGGATACGTGTCCGCTTGTTTTTGCATACGTATATAAATATTTTTCCACACGAGTATAAATTTAAGTAATGAGAACAATATAATGCCGTATTTCAAACCACATAGTTATGTGTAATTTACCTAAAAACTATCTGTTTCTCCCGATAGTCGGGATGTTCCATATGTGTTTGAATGTTATTTTAATAAATGCGACATTCAATTGTATCATCTACTTAGTGTGTTTTTTATTGGCTTATTATTTCAATTGAAAGTAATATTTGGGTTGATAATTTTTCAGTAATTCGGGGTGAAAGATATTAATTAAATCGGACAGTACCACATCCGGTTCAAGCGGACCGGTTTCGTAATAAGGTGTCGTTGCAGTATTTACAGCAAACACATGTTTATTTTTATAGGCTTTGAAATTCCGGTATATATCATATTCTTCACCTAATTGTTTCAACGTTAATGGAGAACCTGGATTGTTATATTTGATAATCCAGAAGTCCGTGTGAATGGCTTTAGAAAATACTTTTTCGAAGGTAAAGGGTAATGATCCTGTATTTTTCAAATCCTTCCAGATATAACCTGCACCTGCATCTTTCAGAAAATTTCCCATATAGCTCTTTCCACCAGCCACATACCAAGTGTCTCCAGTCTTTTTCTCATTGAAAACGGTTGGCCTGTTTTTTGTCTCTTTCACTTTTGAACAGAGGTCGTTATATCGTTTTTCAATGCGGGAAAAAATAGCTTCAGCTAAAGAGTCTTTTCCTAAAAATGCAGCTTCAAACTTAATCCATTCGGTGCGTCCTAATGGCAGTTCTTCCATGTACGAAGCATCTTTCACCACACAGAGTCCTGTTTTTTTGAAGCGGTCGTGCATCGACTCTTCGAAGGGTGAAACAACTAAAATGTCTGCTTTTGAGGCAATAAGTTTTTCTGCGTTCAGCGCTGTGTTCATTCCAAGATTAGCAATTTTACCACTAGCCACGCCTTGTGTAATTTCCGGTATATAAACGTATTCAGGCTCGCCAACAGCCACAATTTTATGGATGTCTCCCAGTTGCTTGTATTCTCCGGCAAAAATGGCCGAACAGGTAGCTACCCGTTGAACAGGTACCCGTACAATATTCCCTTGCGGTAAATTTGCCGGAATGGGTTTAGACCGATCTATCAGAATATAGGTTTCCATAGTTTGTGCTGTATCCCATGGATTTATAACTACTATTTGTGTATAGTCTTTAAAGTGATTCATGCGAAAACCTTTGGCATAGCGTATTTCCGTATTTTGCGCAGCAGTTTCAACTGTGCTATTGTGTTTCTTGTGCGGATTGGTACAGCTAACAAAACTGACTATGATAAACAGGACCAGACTTTTAATTTTCATA
>DATFAW010000483.1:0-5985 GCA_035254165.1 Paludibacter sp. | reverse complement strand
ATAAAAACTTTTGTGCTTCTTTTGTGCCTTTTGTGGTTTTATTCTTTTGGTTCGGGGGAATAGAGAATAGTCATTTAATTTATTCTACTTTTGCTTCTGTACTTTCATATTAAAAAACAACATTATGTTTCAAACTCCGGTAGAAATACCTCGCTCATCGATTAATATCACATTCGAAAGTCGTGTGATGACATTAGGTTCCTGCTTTGCCGAAAATATGGGGCGGAAAATGAATGAAGTTTATTTTGATACCGATGTAAACCCGTTCGGAGTGCTGTACAATCCGGTTTCTATCCGCAATAGCGTGGAACTTCTGCTCCAGAACGAGCAATTCACAACTGCTGACATTTTCGAATATCGTTCGCTGTGGCAAAGCTTTTCGCACAGCAGCTTGTTTACCGACGTTTCTGCCGAAGGCTGTTTGGATAAGATAAACTCCAGGATGAATGCTGCGAGTGAATTCCTTAGAAAAACGGATGTTTTGCTGATTACGTTTGGTACCGCCTGGATATTCGAAGAAAAAAAGAGTAGGAGAGTGGTATCCAACTGTCATAAACTACCCGCAAGCGAATTTGTGCGCCGAAGATTAACCGTAGAAGAAATTGTGAGCGATTTCTCGGAGCTAATTCTCAAGCTTCAACGCCTTTTCCCAAACCTCCGGATCATCTTTAGTGTCAGCCCCATCCGCCATTGGAAAGACGGACCGCACGAGAATAATATCAGTAAAAGCACCTTGCTGCTGGCTATCGAAGCCCTCCAAGCACAATTTGAACATGTTCAGTATTTTCCCGCCTATGAAATCCAACTGGATGAACTTCGCGATTACCGCTTTTATGCTTCAGATATGCAGCATCCTTCCAATGTGGCTATAGATTATATCTGGAGCCGGTTCTCGGATACATATTTTGATGAAACAACGCAGAAAATCAAGAAAGAAATGGAGCAACTGGTTAGCGATTTATCACACCGGCCATTACAGCCCGATTCGGAAGAATTCAAGAAGTTTCTACAGAGTACGGAGAATCGAAAAAAGCAAATGAAGTCCAACTATCCTTTTTTGGAAAACAGATTTTAATACCGCCTCAAACTCTGCCGACGATTCCGAGTGGAAGAAAAAAGAGCCTCTTCATATACGAAGAGGCTCTTTACGATTTACTAAGACTATCAAACTATTATAAATCGGTAATCAACTTAAATTTAGGAACTAAAAATTTCATAATACCCCATGCAATCAAATATGAGAATGCACATATGGCAAACATAATCGTATACGCTATTTTTTCATTACCCAATGCTTCAAAATGGTCAGTCAGTGCACCTGCCACCAGCTGTACAACTACACCACCCAATCCACCTGCAGCAGCACCAATTCCGGTTACTGATCCTACGGCTTTTTTAGGAAACATGTCTGAAACCGTGGTAAACAAATTAGCTGACCAGGCTTGGTGAGCTGCACCACCTAAGCAAATAACTGCAACCGCTAAAATGGAGGCATTCCTTCCAAATATTTCTACATTTCCAAAATAACTTGTGGTTACAAGCGCCAGAGGTGCAATTGCTATTAATAACATAGCTGTCATACGCGCTTTGTAGGCTTCCATACCTTTATTCATAAAGAACATAGGAATTGAACCACCAAATACAGAACCAATAATAGCAACACCAAATACGGTAAATGTAGGCCACATAACTTCTTGAGGAGTCATATGGAATTGTTTCTTCAAATAATCGGGCAACCAGAAAAGCAAGAACCACCAGATACCATCAGTCATAAATTTTCCAACTACAAAAGCCCATGTCTGACGGTAGCCTAAAAGTTGTCCCCAACGGACTTTTATCGGATTTCCGGCAGCAATAGAAGCTGCAGCAGCTGCTGCTTCATCAGCATCGCTGTGAATATAATCAAACTCAGCTTTTGAAAGTTTGCCTTTTGCCATCAATTCTTTGGGGTTACCATAAATTAAAAACCAAAAAATCAACCACAAGAAACCGATTGAACCGGTAAGGATAAAAGCCATTTGCCAGCCGTGCAGACCTAAAATCATGTTGTCGCCGGTAAAATAAACCATGCACCAAGGCACAAACAAAGCAGCAATCATTGCCCCTATGTTAGAACCGGAGTTGAAAATGCCGGTTGCCAAAGCGCGCTCTTTTTTTGGAAACCATTCGGCAACAGTTTTGATAGAGGCCGGAAAGTTACCCGCTTCACCAGCTCCGAACAAGCTTCGCATAGCAATGTGCAAGGCAACAGTTTTACCTGCAAATGCATTTAGAACACCAAAAACAGACCAGGTGATAAGCGAAAATGCCAATCCTAGTTTTGTTCCGATTTTATCGATAATCATACCGGCAAACAACGTAAAACCAGCATAAAAAGCAGTGAAAACAGATGTTACATATGAAAATTGAGTATTCGACCAACCGAAGCCTTCGGGAGAACAAAAATACGATTTCAAAAAACTGATCACATTACGATCCATATAGTTAACCGTAGTGGAAAAGAGCAATAATGCAGCAATTATCCAGCGATAACTACCCATTTTTTCAGCTGTGGATTTGGACATAAAAAATTATTTGAGGATCTGATTTCGAAAATTTATTTTCTTACTTTTTTGATAATCGCTAATGTATCGCTGCACAATTTAGAGATTCCAGCCCAGTCATTTGCTTTAATCAGCTCGGCAGGGAAAAGATTTGAAGCCATTCCTACACATGTTACTCCGGCATCAAACCATGTCTTCAGGTTAGCTTCTTCGGGTTTCACACCACCGGTTACCATTAAATTCGACCAGGGCATAGGCGCTTTCAATCCTTTTACAAATCCGGCACCTAATACATCACCCGGAAATACTTTACAAAGATCGCAACCGGCTTCCTGAGCAAAACCAACTTCCGATACCGATCCACAACCAGGTGTATAGGGAATCAAACGGCGATTAGCCACTTTAGCTATTTCAGGATTGAATAATGGTCCTACAATAAAGTTAGCGCCCATTTGAATGTATAAAGTTGCAGTAGGAGCATCTACGATAGAGCCTACTCCCAAAATCATTTCAGGACATTCTTTAGCTGAAAACTTCACTAAATCACGAAAAACTTCGTGAGCAAAATCACCACGATTGGTAAATTCGAATGCACGAACACCACCTTGGTAACAAGCTTTTAGAACGTTTTTAGCTATTTCAATATCGCTATTGTAAAATACAGCAACCATACCGGTTTCTTTCATAGCTGTAATTACTTGAATTTTGTTGAATTTCATTTTATTTGGCCTCCCCCGACCCCTCCAAAGGAGGGGGGAATGAGATTGGCAAGTTTGAGTTAGTATAAATAAATTAATACAAAGTGTCTTTTAAGTCTCCCTTTTGGGGAGATTTAGAGGGGTTTTTATCTAACCACGCGTCCGCTTCCGTCACCACCCATTAGTCCTTCCACTTCGGCTACAGTTACTAAATTATAGTCACCGTAAATAGTGTGTTTCAAGCACGAGGCAGCCACTGCAAATTCAAGGGCTTTTTGGTCGCTCTCGGTATAAGTCAGCAAACCATAGATTAAGCCACCCATAAATGAGTCACCACCACCTACACGGTCAACAATGTGAGTAATGTCGTAACGTTTTGACTGATAAAGTTTGCCATCGCTATAAAGTACGCCACCCCAGGTATTGTGGTTAGCGTTGATTGAACCACGCAAGGTGATAATTACTTTTTTAGCACGAGGAAATTTCGCCATCATTTGAGTACAAACCGATTCGAACTCAGCTGCATCCACTTCGCCACCTGTATGCTCTGCATCAAAACCTTCGGGTTTAATTCCGAATACCTTTTCTGCATCTTCTTCATTTCCTAAAATTATATCGCAACCGGCAACTAATGCAGGCATAACTTCCGAAGCAGTTTTACCATATTTCCAAAGGTTTTTGCGATAGTTCAAATCTGTAGAAACGGTAACACCCATTTCATTGGCAATTTGAATAGCTTCCAGACAAGCGTCAGCTGCTCCTTGCGACAATGCAGGAGTGATACCTGTCCAGTGAAACCAATCGGCTCCTTTCAATACTTCGCGCCAGTTTACCATTCCTGGTTTAATATCTGCAATGGAAGAATTAGCACGGTCATACACCACTTTACTGGCACGCGCAACTGCACCTGTTTCGAGAAAATAAATGCCTACACGGTCGCCACCACGTAAAATCTCATTTGTTCCAACGCCATATTTGCGCAAATTCATGATACAAGATTCTGCAATGTCGTTTTTAGGTAAACGGGTTACAAATTCAGTATCCATGCCATAGTTTGCTAACGAAACCGCTACATTGGCTTCGCCGCCTCCAAAAGTGGCTGTGAATTGTGTTGCCTGACTAAAGCGTTCAAAGCCCGGTGTGGCTAAACGAAGCATAATTTCTCCAAATGTTACAATCTTTTTACTCATTTTATTTCTTTAATTTGTTGTAATGATAGTTTTATAAATTGGTCGACCAAAAATAGTGCTTTTTTTGAGAAAAATGGCAAAACGGGTTCATTTTAGTTTGCATTTATTCGAAAAAAATCTATTTTAGTTACTAAATAACTGATTTTAAAAATTGAAAAATGATTTGGCATTATTATAACTGATGTCTTCAACCATTTTACCAATAAAATCTAATTCCTGATAAGGTAATAGCCCATTCTCAACATCATTGCCGATTAAGTTACATAATGTACGGCGGAAATACTCATGACGCGGGTAAGAGATAAAGCTGCGTGAATCGGTCAACATCCCAACAAACCGGCTTAGCAAACCAAGCACCGAAAGTGAATTCATTTGTTTTTCCATACCATCTTTCTGATCTAAGAACCACCATCCGGAACCAAATTGGATTTTTCCGGCAACTGTTCCGTCCTGGAAATTGCCAATCATAGTGGCAATCATTTCATTGTCGGCTGGATTTAGATTATAAAGAATTGTTTTCGTCAACTTATTTTGCGAATCCAAACGATTTAAGAACTTTGACAATGCTTTAGCCGTATTGAAAGATCCAATTGAGTCGAAACCGGTGTCAGGCCCCAGCTGATTGAATAAACGAGTGTTGTTATTACGAATAGTGCCATAGTGGAACTGTTGGGTCCAGCCTTTTTCCCAATCCATTTCTGCAAAAATAACCATCATCGCAGATTTGAATTTCAGGATTTCGCTCTGGGTCAATTCCAGTCCGCCATAAACTTTATTGAATATCGTTTTGATTTCAGCGTCAGTATAATCTTCCGCATAAAACTCTTCAATTCCATGATCGGATAATTTGCAACCCATTTCGGCAAAGAAATCCTGACGTTTGCGCAATGCAAGAATCATATCGTCGAAAGTAGAAATTGTAATTTCAGAAACTTGTGCCAATTGCTCAACATAAGCTTTGAAGTTTGCAGAACTTTCTACTGCCATAGCTTTATCCGGACGCCATGTTGGTAACATTTTTACTTCAAAACCATCTTGTTTTGCTTTTAAGTGATGTTCCTGGCTATCGATAGGATCGTCGGTAGTACAAACTACTTCTACTTTATACTTACGCATCAAGTTACGAGCTGAATACTCCGGAGTTTGAAGTTTAGCAGTACATTCATCATAAATTTCACGGGCAGTTTTGGGCGAAAGAAGCTTTTCTATACCAAAACAGGTTTTCAATTCCAGATGGGTCCAGTGATAAAGCGGGTTACGCATAGTGTAAGGCACTGTTTCGGCCCATTTTTCAAACTTTTCCCAATCCGATGTATCTTTTCCTGTACAATAGCTTTCGTCGACACCGTTAGTGCGCATTGCACGCCATTTATAGTGGTCGCCGCCGAGCCAAATTTCAGTTAGCGTTTTAAATTGATGATCGTTTGCCACCATTGAAGGAATCAAGTGACAGTGATAATCAATGATTGGTTGATTGGCTGCATGTTCGTGATACAATCTTTGTGCTGTTTCTGATTGCAAAAGGAAATTTTCGTCTAAGAATTTTTTCATACT
>DATFAW010000482.1:0-4239 GCA_035254165.1 Paludibacter sp. | reverse complement strand
AAACGAGATTAGGTGCTCGAATAAAATCGAGGCTGCGTTGTTTTAATTCATAGAAAGGTTTTAGGTTAATACAAAAAACAGGTCGATTCGTGAGAATCGGTCTGTTTGCTTTTAGGCTACAAATACTTACGTTGTTCGTTGTATATTTTGTTTTATTTCTAAATAAATATATTTGCAAATGAGATTGATTGGACGAATAAAATATGGATTACTCAATCTTGACTCTTAAAAATGTGATAAATAATTAGTACAAAACAGGCCAGTTCGTGAGAATCGGCCTGTTTGGTTTTTGTAATTAAGGGAGTCATTTCATTTTCTTTATCATCCATTTATGCCGGAAATGATTGTCCAGCCCAATAAGGATCAATACCAACAGGGCAATATAGAAGCAGAATCCGTAAACAGATATCGATTCAGATGACAAGTGAAGCTTCGGAAGATGGAGGCTAAAATCAACTGAAAAGTAATTATTGAGCAAATAAACAGCCAACCCGATCAACACCAATGATACTCCCGAAATCAGGCACAAGCTAAGCACATAGGAGCGTTTTTTCTTTCGCTCGGCTGCCCGGTATATCTGATTCATCATCCGCGAATTGAAATCGGCAGAGAGCCGGGGGCTTTCGGTCGGTTGTAATGCTTTTATTATTGCTTTATCGTTGTTCATGTTCGTTTCATTTAGTCATTAAAACATATAATTTCTTTCTCACTCTGTAAAGTTTTACCTTTACATTCTCCGGGGTTAGGTCTAATACCCTCGCCAGCTCCGCAACTGATTTTTCTTCGGTATAAAAAAGCGTTATCAACGTTTTTTCTTCTGCATTGAGTTTGGTTATGGCTTCCTCCAGCTTTTGTAACCTCATTTCATCGTCGTCCCGGTCAAAAAAGGTATTGATCGCCTCGTCGGGAACGCTCTCCAACATCGTTTCATCAACCATCGGAAACACCATCTTTCGCTTCCGGGTGGCCGAGATAGCCGTATTATAAGCTATGCGAAATAACCAGGTGGAGAAACTGCAATCGCCTTTGAATGTATCCAGTTTTTTGAATGCTTTCAGGAAACTATCCTGCGTCAGTTCCTCGGCATCTTCTTTTGTCAGCACTATCCGAACAATCAGCGAATAAATAGAATTGCTGTAACAAGTGACGAAATACGAAAATAAATTCGTCTCGCCGTCGCGTATTCGCTCTATATAATTTAATTCGTCCTGATTATTCATATATTTTTATAGACGCACATGTTCCGTTTTGGTTACACAATTTTTATAACAAAGAATAGAACGCAGATTTTATGGATTGAACGGATAAAACGGATTAATTAGTTATCTGATTCAAATACGGATTGAATTCCGATTAATCGGAATTGATCTTAGTTGATAATCCATTCCGACAAGTCGGAATAAAATCCGTTCTTTTATCCGCCCGGTCAGCGTTTATCAGCGTTCTATTTATACTACTCAAAAAAAAGCAGGCATGAATCTGTAACCAATTTCAGGAAGCTGCGTCAAACAGTACAAAGAACGAAATTATTTACTTTAAAAACAAAAAAATCATGATGGACTTTATTACCGTTCCATTGGTTGTTGGAATAATAACCCTTGGCATTTACAGATTGTTTGATCTATTCGTACGCAAAAAAGAGCGTCTGGCTATTATTGAAAAAATTGGAGAAAAATTCGACTCTTCAATGATTGAGAACAAATTTTCATTTCCATTTAAATTTGAAGGTGGAGGAGCATTTGGCACACTCAAAATAGGTTGTTTGTTACTTGGAGTGGGATTAGGATTACTTGTTGGTTACTTTATTTGTTTAGCCACAATCGTAGGTTTTAATGGAGGGGAATATTATGGCAATACATATCAGACTGCCAGCGTTATTTATGGTGCATGCGTATTGTTATTTGGTGGTTTGAGTTTGTTGATTGCTTTTATTCTCGAAATGAAATATTTGAAAAACAAAAAAGAGGAATAAAAAGAGCTATTCTTAAATAAAGAAATAGCCCGGAAGCAGTAAAGCTTTCGGGCTATTTCTTTAGTATTTCTATCTGTGATATCGTTTATTGAGCGAATTTGTGCGCGGTTCCAAACCGCGAAACCCAAACACGCTTCTTTATTTCACCTGAATCGCTACACTGCTTTTCACTTCGGCAGAAGAGGCTGCATTGCGCAAGACAAATTCTCCCGGTTCCACGGTCCACGACATGGTTTTTTCGTTATAAAATGCCAGGTCTTTTACTTTTACTTCCAACGACACGGTTTGGGTTTCGCCTGCTTTGAGGAATACTTTTTTGAATGCTTTCAACTCTTTAGCCGGACGCATTACCGAGGCTTTTGTTTGGGTTGCATATACCTGAACGGCTTCCGCTCCATCTACTTTACCCGTATTTTTCAATGTAAACGATACTTTGATCGTTTCACCCGCTTTGTACGCCGGTTTATCGGTAGCTATCTTGCCATATTCGAAAGTCGTGTACGAAAGTCCGTAACCGAAAGCAAACTGCGGAGCAATCTTCTTGGTATCGAACCAACGGTAACCCACCAAAATATCTTCTTTGTAAATCTCGTTGATACTATCACCCGGATAAGCAATCTTGCCAAATGAGTTTGCACCATTATCTTCCAGTTTTTTGGCGAAAGAGAAAGGCAATTTACCCGAAGGATTTACCGCTCCGGTAAGCACATTGGCAATCGCATTTCCGCCTTCGGAACCCATGTACCAGCTTTGTACAATGGCCGGAACATCTTTCACCCACGGCATAGCCACAGCATTTCCGCTAATCAGAATCACCGCCACATTTTTATTTACTTTCAGGATAGCTTCAATCAACTTATCTTGTCCGAAAGGCAAGTTGTAAGTCTTACGGTCACCGCCTTCGGCATCCTGGAAATGATTCTTGTTCAATCCACCAACGAAATAAACCACATCGGCATTTTTGGCTGCCGCAACAGCTGCTTCAAACAATGCCTTGGTGTCTAACTTCGAAGGTTCCTCACGATCGTACAACGACGGACCTGAAGCATAACCTTGTGCATATACCACGTGGTCTTTACCGTATTTAGCAATCAGTCCTGCCAAAGGCGAAACTTCGTATTTCACTTTCAGGGTAGAAGAGCCACCACCCTCGGTTACGCTGCGTGTTGCATTTTCACCGATAACAGCAATTTTCTGATATTTCCCCGCTGGAATCGGGAAAAACTGTTTGTCGTTTTTCAATAATACAATACCTTCTTCGGCCACTTTGCGAGCAGTTTCGCTGTGGTCGGCACAAACAAAACGGCCATAAGGACGATTTGGAGTCATAGCCGTGCGGAAAATCAAACGTAATACCCGACGGACTTTATCGTCAACCACAGAAACAGGCACTTCGCCTTTTTTCAATAAATCGAGGAATGGACGAGCCAAGAAATAATCCTCGTATCCAAAGGTTGCTTTAGAGCTTAGTCCGTTTGTATAACTTCCCATTTCAATGTCGAGGCCATTCAAAGCAGCTTGTTTGGTGTCGTGTGCTCCACCCCAGTCGGTAACCACAGCTCCATCAAACTTCCAGTCACCCTTCAGGATTCTGTTCAACAACAAATCGTTGTGACAACAATGTTGTCCGCGCAATTGATTGTACGAACCCATAATCGACCACACCTTTCCTTCTTCCACTGCCGCTTTGAAAGCAGGCAAATAGATTTCGTACAATGCACGGTCGCTCAGGTTCACGTTGATATGCCCGCGCCATTCTTCCTGGTTGTTCAACGCAAAATGCTTTACACAAGCAGCTACACCATTTTGTTGCACACCCTGGATATAAGGTACCACCATAACAGAAGCCAGGTAAGGATCTTCACCCATATATTCGAAGTTACGGCCATTCATAGGAGTCCGATAAATGTTTACACCAGGTCCAAGTAGAATATCTTTTCTACGGTAACGGGCTTCTTCACCAATAGCAACGCCATAAGCATTCGATAGGCTTGGGTTGAAAGTGGCAGCTAAACAAGTTAGTGCAGGAAAAGCGGTACAAGAATCATTTGTAAAACCTGCATTTCCCCATGAGTCCCAAAGGATTTCTTCACGCACACCGTGCGGCCCGTCGCTCATCCATATTTCAGAAATTCCCAAACGAGGTACTCCATGCGAACTGAACTTGGATTGCGCGTGGCACAATGCCACTTTTTCCTCCAGCGTCATGCGCGAAAGAGCATCTTCCACCCGCATTTCTGTGGGTTGTGAATTATCCAGATAAATCG
>DATFAW010000481.1:0-3260 GCA_035254165.1 Paludibacter sp. | reverse complement strand
GGATTTATGCAATTAAATAAACGTAGCGACAAAGAAATTGCCGCTGAAAAACGTTACAACGATTCAATTGCATTGGTTCAACAAAACAGAACCGATGTTGCAGAAAAAACAGCAAATGGTGCAATTTCAAAAGATTCGCTGGCAGTTAATGATACTACCAGCAGCACTAGTGCTTTTGGAGATTTCAGCGTTGCGGCTAAAGGAGAAGAAAAATTTTACACAATTGAAAACGAACTTGTAAAAATCACGCTAAGCAATAAAGGCGGTAGAATTTATTCGGTTCAATTGAAAAAATATTCCAAACGCGACTCGTTGAATAATGCACATCCTTTGACCTTATTCAAAGAGAATGAAAGCAGCATGGGCTTTACGCTTGTCACCAACAACAACCGGGTAATAAACAGCTCTAACCTGTATTTCGAACCGGTTTCGGGTATTACAAAAGATTCGAAAGGAAATCAAACGCTTATTTTGCGATTGAAAACCGCAGGACAAGCATATTTGGATTTTGCATACACTTTGCCTGCTGACAATTACATGCTTAGCTTTGGATTAAAGGCCTCTGGAATGAACACTGTTATGCCAACCGGAACCAATTCATTGGACATGCAATGGACATCGAAAATTCCACAACAAGAAAAAGGACGTAAGTTCGAAGATCGCTACTCTTCTATTCAATACAAATTTTTGGCAAATGATATAGAAAAACTCAGCGAAAGTAAAAACGACGAAAAGAAACTGAACAACAAAATAAAATGGGTTGCATTTAAAGATCAGTTTTTTAGCAGTATTTTAATCGCCGACGATGCTTTAAACTCTACTACACTGAAGAGTACATTGGAAAGCGAAAACTCGGGTTATCTGAAAACCTATAATGCTAACATGTCGGTAGCTTTTGACCCTACAGGAAAGGTTCCAACAACTTTCCGTTGGTTTTTCGGACCAAACCAGTATAAAGTTCTTTCCGCATTTGATAAAGGAGCTAAAGCTGACAATGAATTATCATTAAACAAATTAATTCCATTGGGTTGGGGAATTTTCGGCTGGGTAAACCAATTTGCCATCATTCCTATGTTCAACTTCTTCAGCCGTTTTATGACAAATTTCGGTCTGATAATTTTATTGATGACCATAGCTATTAAACTGGTTTTATTCCCTCTGACATACAAATCGTACATCTCGAGTGCCAAAATGCGGGTGTTAAAACCTGAAATTGATGAAATTCATGCACGAATCCCTGCTGACAAAGCAGCCGAGCGTCAAAAAGCAACCATGGAACTGTATGGAAAAGTAGGAGTCAGTCCTATGAGCGGCTGTATACCATCCTTGCTGCAAATGCCAATTCTATTTGCCATGTTCAGTTTCTTCCCTTCATCCATCGAGCTACGCCAACAAAGCTTTTTGTGGGCAACAGATTTATCGGCGTATGATTCCATCATGACATTGCCATTCACAGTACCGTTTGGCTTTGGAAACCATGTCAGCTTATTCTGTCTATTAATGACTGCAACCAACATTATTTACACCAAACTTAACATGGCCAATCAGTCAACTACTGATCAACCCGGTGGTGCTATGATGAAATGGATGATGTATCTAATGCCACTTATGTTCTTATTTATGTTCAATAATTATGCATCCGGATTGAGCTACTATTATTTTATTGCAACATTAATTTCGATTATTCAAACTTACGTAATTCGTGGATTTGTTGACGAAAAGAAGATCTTGGCACAACTGCATGCTAAGCGCGCCAGTAATAGCAAGAAGCCAGCTAAAAAAGGCGGTTTTATGGAACGATTAGAAAAGATGCAACGCGAACAACAAAAGACTATACAAAAACGTAAATAATCATTATTCAATAGATTTAAAAGCGCAATCTGCAAATTCACATCTTGCTTTTGCGCTTTTTTTCAATGTTCATATATCCAAAGTCAAAAAAAAAGAATGAAAAAGACAAGTGTACATTTTATGTTCCTGCTGGGACTTATCATACTGCTTGGATCATGCAGTAAAAGTAATCGATTTGAAATTGACACAACTAAAAACCGGGTAAACGTAAAAATTCACCGATTTGACAAAGATCTACTTTCAATCGACACCACAAACATGAAAGTTGGTTTAAACAACTTATATAAACGTTATCCCGATTTTTTACCTGTATTTACAGAAAACATACTTGACACAACCGCTACTGATACAGCGGCGGTTCGCCAGTTGTTTTATAAATTTCTAACGGACAGCACTTTTTCCCGAGTCAATAAAAAAGCCTTGCAAACATTCAGCGATGTTTCGGATATTGAAAAAGAGGTTTCAGATGCCTATACCTACATTCATTATTATTTCCCCGACGTAAAGCTTCCCGAAATATACTTTTATGTTTCAGGTTTTAATCGTTCTGTTATGATGACTAATAAATTTATAGGGATTGGTACCGATTTATATCTGGGAAGTGATTTCCCACCTTACAAAGATTACACATACGAATACATGCTTTACAATATGCGTCGAGAATGTGTGGCAACCGATTTAGTCTCAGCAACCCTTTTCAGGATGTTTGTCATGAATAGCTCGGAATATCGTTTAATGGACAATATGCTCTTCAGAGGGAAAGTCATGTATTTACTCTCTGTATTCATGCCAAATGAGAAGCCCGAAAACATTATGGGTTATAGCCCCGAGCAATGGCAATGGAGTAAAAAGTATGAGAAAGAAATTTGGGCTGCTATTATTGATCAAAAGCACTTATTCTCAACCGACGTACAACTTATCCGTAAGTACATGAATGATGCACCATTTACAGCTCCAATCTCTCAGGAATCGCCCGGAAGACTCGGAACTATGATTGGTTGGCAAATTATAGAAAGCTATATGAATAAGCATCCGAAAATGAGTCTTACCGATTTAATGAAAGAAAACAACTATCAAAAAATGCTTGAAGAGTCCGGCTACAGGCCATAATAAGATTTGGGGTTGGAGTGCCTAGATTCAGATCTTTATGGTTTAACAGAAAACAAACAACTTAGAAACTTTCCGCCAAAGAGATTGAAAGATAAAAAAAGTCCTGCCCGTAAAACGAGCAGGACTAATTATTTGTAGCGTAATTGAATTAATTAGCTGGACTAATTGCTTCTGAAGGACAAACATCCGCACAGGTTCCACAATCGGTGCAAACATCAGCGTCAATCACATAAATATCACCTTCTGAAATTGCTTCAACTGGACATTCGCTGATACATGATCCGCAAGCAATACAATCT
>DATFAW010000480.1:0-3514 GCA_035254165.1 Paludibacter sp. | reverse complement strand
AGTATGAATCTTCT
This sequence comes from Paludibacter sp., assembly GCA_035254165.1. Lineage (GTDB taxonomy): Bacteria > Bacteroidota > Bacteroidia > Bacteroidales > Paludibacteraceae > Paludibacter. The sequence continues at coordinate 3,500 of DATFAW010000480.1, read as the reverse complement.
CGGCCTATAGGAGGTTTTTGAGTAGGTCTAAAGTAGTAGATGTGTATTGGCCTAAAGTGTGATATGTGGTGTAATACCTTTGTTGTATAGGTGTTTAAGGTCGTATCATACGGAATTCCAAATTGGTAATAAAGCTACAAAAACCCAAAACCCACAGGGGCTATAAGTCAATAATTTTATTCTTTAAAGCAAAAAGGATTAAGGTCGGCGTATTCTTACAAGCAGTTTTTTCTAGTAAGTTAGAACGATGAGACTTAACTGTTTTGGGGCTGATATTTAGTTTCTTTGCAATTTCGTCGGTAGTACTTCCCAGGCATATTTGTTGCAGCACTTCTATTTCTCTGTCGGTTAAATCATTATTTATATTTTGTTTTTGTGCGATATTGCGGCTAAAATTCTGAATTATTTTCCGAAGAAGCTCATTGGAGAAATAACTTTCGCCCAACATTACATCCTGAATTGCTTTCTCGAGCTCAGTGATGCCAGTTGATTTAAGGATGAATCCTTTTACGCCTAAATCAATCATTTTATAATAATAATCTTCGTCGCTAAACATAGTTAAAGCAATTATTTTGATATCAGGCATTAGCTCTATCGCCTTTTTTGTAGCTTCCATTCCATTCATTTGCGGCATGTCTATATCCATCAAAACCAAATCGGGTTTTGTATGCGATAGGATTTCAATGAACTCGTTACCATTGCAAGCTTCACCTATCACCGTTGCAATGCCCTCGGAGGTAATCATTGCTTTTAATCCTTGCTGGAAAATAAGATGGTCATCAACGATAATCAGAGTTGGTTTTCTTGTGTTTTTCAAATTCATGGTTAATGTTTTATCTGAGAAATTTGTATTCGCGTTAGCTGATTGACTTGACGGGTACATTGATGTGATAATTAACGCCCTCATGCGGTTTGCTGAATAATTTAATTTCACCACCAATGGTTTGAATTCTGTTTTGCAGGTTAAACAAGCCTAATCCTTTTTTGTTTAATAGGATTTTGACAATGTCGAAACCTTTGCCATCGTCACGGTATTGCAATTGCAGTTGATTACCTGCATCATTCAATATTATATAGATATGTTTGGCCTCGGCATGTTTTATTGTATTGTTAATGCATTCGATAATGGCACGATACAATGCCACTTCTGTTTCCATTTCAACTCTACGGGTAAGATTGCTCCGAAAATCTATTCCAATTGTATTTGTTTCCTGTAATTTGTTTGCAAAGCTTTGCACGGCTGAAGTTAAGCCGTAGTTTGTAAGTAAATGTGGGCTCAGTTTGTTCGATATCTCTTTAACGGCAGTAAGTGCTTCTTCCAATATTTCTTCAGCTTTGAGGATTATTTCTTCGCGTGAGCGGTTGCTTTTGGGGCGTATCGACCATTGCAAGTAGAGTTTTATAGTGGAAAGTAACGGACCTAAGCCATCGTGTAATTCTTTAGAGAAATGGGCTCGTTCATTTTCCTCTGTCTGAATTATTGCTTGGATTACTTTTTTCTCTTGAATCAGCCTTTTTTCAGTTATGTCGTGCATAACTCCATATATCAATTCTTCACTAGCCACATAATTCAGAAATATCTCGGCAAATACAGTTGAGCCGTCTTTTCTTACACATTCAATGTCGATGTTATTGGTTTGATTAGTAGTTGGTTCGACGGAAATAAATGTCTCAAAATCATTGCGACGTTCTGGTATAACTAATTGGGATAGTTTCAGTCCTTCCAGTTCGGATTCTTCGTACCCGAAAATACGACTCATCGAATCGTTGACATATTCGACATAGCCGTTTCTGCACGTAAATACACCATCGGTTATATTTTTAGACAGAAGCATATATTTTCTCTCACTGTTCTTTAATTTCTCTTCCGTTTTTTTTCTTTCAGTAATATCTCTATTGCTACCTCTTATCCCAATATATTCACCAATCTCGTTAAATACAGGCTGATAAACATGACCAATCCATCTTTCTTGTCCATCAAAACGAAATATCCGGAATTGTAATTCTTCATCGCTTTTGTGAGTTACCTGTTCTTGTTTGTGTTTTAGATAGTTTTTTATATCGCCTGGATGCATAATCTGGGCTAAAAGTTTTGGATTTTGAATGAATTCCATTGCATTATAGCCTGATATTCTTTCGCAAGATGGCGAACAATAGAGAAAATTGTCATTTGGATCGAGCCAATATTCCCAATCATTAGTAAAGTTTGCTATTGTTCGATATTTTTCTTCACTTTCAATCAATGCATCTTCCACAATTTTGCGATCTGTTATATCGCTGGAAACGCCAATTACGCCAATCACTTTGCCTTCCGGTTCTCGAAGCGGAATTTTGCTTGTATCAAACCAAATTACTTTACCATCTGCCTGATGTTGCGTTTCTATAATGTGAAGCTTTGTAAATTCTTTTTCCATAACTTCAAGGTCATCAGCTCGGTAGTTTTCCCCTTCGGTTTCTCCCCAAGGTAATTGAAAATCTGTTTTTCCAACAATTTCAGACGGACTGTTTAATCCGGCGGCAGTTGCAAATGCCTGGTTACAACCTAAATAATTTGATTGTCTGTCTTTCCAGAACACAACCCCTGGAAAATGATCCAGAACTGTCTGAAGCATTTGTTCGCTCTCCCTGAGCGCTTCCTCTGCTCGTTTACGATCTGTAATGTCTATTACCGATGCCTGATAACCAATTATTTTACCCTCTTTATTTTTCATACATGTTGCTAAGCTATGAGCGGTAAAAGTTGAACCATCTACTTTTTTTGCAATATAATCTCCTTCCCACTGACCATTTTCTCGTAGATTACTGATAATAGTTTGACCTTCAGCTATGTCATATACAAAATTTAGTATTGACCTGCCTACAACTTCATTTTTGGTACGATAACCAAAGATTCTTAAGAAAGCTTCGTTTGCTTCGTTTGTATAGCCATTAGTGTCTGTTATAATGTTTGCCGCTATTGCAGAGTCAAAGCTGATATTTTTAAGCCACAAGGCTTCTTCGGCTTTTTTAAGTACAGTGATGTTGGTTGAAACGTTACCTGTACAGAATAATTTTCCTTCGGAGTCGAAAATAGGATATTTCCGGGTTAATATTGTTATTTCTTTACCATTGGGTAATATTAAAGGTTCTTCTCTCAGAATAAATTCTCCCGGCTTAAGCTTTTGTGCCTTTCTCTCGTCTTCCATGTATGTACGAACAGGTTCGGAATCAGCTGGAATTTCATATATTTCTGCATCGGTTTTTCCAATCAGACTCTTAATTGATGAATGTCTTGTGGAATTAATGAATGCCTGATTTGCCGCTACGACGCGAAGATTTAAATCTTTGACTGTAACAATACTGTCGGAATTTTCTACCGCGGCGATTAGAAATTTTCTTTCCTCCTCCGATTGCTTGCGTTCGGTGATGTCCTGAATGGTTCCAATCATATTGATTGGATGATTGTTGTTGTCAAATATCAAATCGCCTAAGATATGAACCCAACGTTCTGCTTTGTCGTT
>DATFAW010000479.1:0-6208 GCA_035254165.1 Paludibacter sp. | reverse complement strand
CCATTAAAAAAGTTGCGTCCAGTATTTAATTAGCCTGAAATTTGGTAATACACTATTTATGTCTCTAACTTAGCAGTGCATTAGGGTGTATTTCGAAACCACAATGTATAACGAAACCACAATGTATAACTTTATCTAATCAATGTATGAAAAAATGTAATTCCACCATCGGCTATTGCTTACTTTTGTTACTGGCACTTTTCACTCCTCAGCTATGTATGACAACAAACGCTACGGATATTTTTCTCAAAAAGGACAACAGCATTCCCCCTGACCCCCAAAATTCAAATGTGAGTTCGGAAACACTTATCCCAATAAATGCTGCTTTCGATGATGCCGTACTGGCCATTAATTTCAATTCGCCGATAGGAATAGTTACTATCACAGTTTACGACCAAGCAAATTTGCCGGTCTATCAGGAAACCATTGATACCAGTACCAGCCCGGAACTAGACATTCAGATTGGTGGTTGGGATAGTGGCAACTACAAGCTTTGTATTACTTACAACAACATAGCCCTATCCGGGGATTTTGAATTATAAAAGCTTATTCAGAATCATACAAAATATTAAACGGTGCAGTCGAAAGAATCTACTGAACATAGGTGGTTTTCCCAAGAACCTTAACTCTTCAAAATAGGGATAAAATAAACCAAAAATTTCTCAACGACTGTACCGTTTAAAACTACAACATTCAACAACATAATTTTACGATTTTATGGCAACAACTGACAAAAACAGTGTAACTGTTGAACTGTACGATTTGACAATTACCGAACGTGAAGACGACCGTTTCGGTCGCGTAGTAACAACAAAATCCCTGAACGAAACGGATTTAATCAATATTGCTATTTCGCGGGGAACAGAGCTGAGCACCTCCACCATGCAAGCATCTTTGAGTATCCTGAAAAATATAGCTAAGGAACAAATAACTAATGGCGCTAGCGTGTCATTCGGCTTAGGTTATTTCAACCTTCTGGTAAACGGAACCTTCATTGGTGATAATGCAAAGTGGAATTCGGACATTCACGCTCTTTCGGTTGGCGTTGCCCCTACCGCCGAATTGCGCGAAGCTGTGAAATCAGCTTCGGTGGATGTACGTGGCATGGCCGAAGTTGGTACTGTTATCAATTCAGTAACCGATGTTACATCGGGCGAAGTGAATAGCCGGTTGACTCCCGGCGGAGGCGCTAACCTTAGCGGTAGCAAAATCAAAGTTATTGGTGATCATGCAACAATAGGTATTAGGCTAATAAACCAGGCTACCAACGAAGCAACTATAGTACCTTCTACTTCCTTACTAAACAACAGTCCCTCGAGAATCATGCTTATTGTACCCGCAACGCTGGTCAAAGGTGACTATAAGCTAAGCTTAACTACTCAATTTTCAACATCAGGTTCATTCCTTAAAGAACCAAGAACGTACATTTTCGATTATGTACTGAATGTAACGGCATAGTAATACTAAAGCGATCCGTATTATCATACTGAAGACTCCCGCACTGCAATACTAAACGATCAAGTATAACCAGCTAAAAACGGCTCTTATTTTATCAAATAGGGACAAATTGAGATTATAATTCCTTGAAGTTAAACCTGTAATTATAAAAAAAGTTTGCGAAAGCCAACGGGCCGACAACCCAACGTGACAAAAAACAGGTGGAGACCGGAAACCACTAAAATAAACGGGGCGGAATCTGAAAAGCCACACGAGTAAGAGTCAAAATAAATTTAATATTATGGCTACAATAGATGTTTTAACAATAATTGATCCTATTGGGTTTGTAGATAATAGTCTCCCTTTAACAACTCCAATTGACAATATCCCTATGGTCAGTACTTCTCTTTTGAATACTAATGTAAGAATGATTGGAGAAACAGGCTCAATAAATTATGGACAAGCGACTTGGAATTTAGGAATTAATGTAAGACGTGGAGACACTGTTCGTTGGTGGGATACCACCGTCGTGCAAGGTACTAATGAAGACATGATTATCGTTGGGTTTAAAAAATATACAGACTGGGATTCTGTAATGGGAACTGCATTGGCAAATACGATGGGAGTAGGCATGGCTTATATTCAATCGGGATTTGCTCTTGACAACTTATCCAACCTGAAATTTGCAATGAACTCATTTCAAAACAATTACATTGAAGCGAATGTACTTAATAATGCTCCAATAGGAAAAACTGTTAGTTACTACCTGGTTGTGGCAAAATTAGACGTTTCGCAAGTAGGAACACCGATATTAAAAGGATTATATCGATTCGATCCGAGCATCACGGTAATTGCTTAAAAAGATAGCTTTAAAAAAACCTCACTATCACTACTCTATTTATTTGTAGGATAGTGAGGTTTAATAGCTAACGCAACAGATAGCAATGATATTAAAAATATTATTGGTGAAATAATAGAGATAGAACGGAGCTCGAATATGCACAACTCTTAATCCTTTGGATGAGGCTGGATCAAAAGTATTTTTTGAACGCAAACCACACAAATCAACGCAATTTTATTGAATTAAAAATCTGACAATTACATTTGACTTGAAAAGTCTTATTTGCGAAAATTTGTGTGTTTCGCGTTATTTGCGTGCTTTTGATGCAGCCCCTTCTTATTAATTGAAAAGTTCAATGAATAGAAAAGTGGAGACCGGAACCCACTTTAATAAGCGGGGCGAAAACTGAAAAGCCTTACGAGTAGAAAACAATCAAAATATAACTGTTATGGAAACCACAACAAATAAAATGGTCAACGCATGGATCTATCTTGACGAGGATCAACCTTCTGGAGCGGGATACGCCTCTCCCAACAGTTCATATCAATCATTACTAATCAACAATGTATATCAATCCGTGGATATGCTTTTCGTTTGCTTCTTCGATACCATATCCGATGGCAGCGGCTATTACACTCTCGAAATAGGGAATGCGGGTACCGTTCATCCCGGGGGATTGACAACCAAGCAATATTTGCAAAATGTCATAACCGATTCCAGAAAACAGAAATCAGACATCAAAATTCTGGCAACGCTTAACTACAACAATAATACATTATCGCGAATTTTTTCACAAGATCCATCCAAATGGGTAATCGAAGCGAATACATTTGCGAAAAACCTGTGTTCCTACCTGGTTTCAAACCAAATGGACGGATTTGACATCGATTGGGAAGGAGACTTTTCCTACTCAATTTCAACACAACAATTCGCCATCCTATTCAGTGCCATCCGTTCGGCATTCAATACCAGTACAAAATATCTGTATCTGACACTTTCCCCAGCCAGTGTCGGTAACTTGGATGCCACAACCGTGAATAATGATTTTGACTTCCTCAATGTACAATTATATTCAGGATTTACCTCTCTGGAGGAGTTTCTGGAAGCAAGCATTCTTCCGGCAAAACTTCAATATGGAGCCCAGTTTGAGCAAGGAGTTGGTATCTGGCAAAACGCCAATCAGGTCTTTAAAGGATACTCCGCAGGATTTGATTATAAAAACGTTCACTACCCTTACAACATAGTAACCCAGTGGAGACTAAACTCCGGCAACTATGAATATGAGCAATCCCAACAAATTCTTCTTTATCTATTGATTAATACTATTCAAACTTCCAATTTCAATGACACGGGAATCATTTCGAATGCGGGTAATCCGCCCATTACCAAATTAATAATCAGGAGCGGCGAAATTATAGATTCAATACAAGCCACAAACACTTCATCCGGCGGGACAGTCTTCAATCTGCTTCAACATGGAGGAAATGGAGGCGGACAATCAATCATTACCCTTGATAAAGGAGATGTAATTACCAAAATCACCGGCTACAAAGGAGTCTGGTTTGGCTGGAATTGTATCGCACAAATCACCGTTACCACGAGAAACGGGAAAACATACGGACCTTTTGGCAACACGAACAACGTCTCCTCCAAAACCTCTTTTAGCTACTTTGCACCATCCGGACAATCAATTGTTTCCTTTAGCGGGATAACCACACGCATTCTCGAAGGAGACGGAACGCCATCATTTATAGTTACCAACTTGAATGTAAGTTATGGAAATAGTTAGCAGAATCCTTTCACATGGAATAAAATACAGCATATAAAAAATAAAACATATGTCAACGCAAATTTTCTCAACCAAAGATGCATACCACTTTTTAAAAGTGGAGCAGTATTTCGATCGATACAAAGAATGGGATCAACTCGGATCCGTAGTATCCCATAACTTCGACCTACAAACGGAAGATCTTGCCCTAAATTTCAAAAAACAAGATGGCAACCTGTGTAGTATATTGATTCAAATTCCGCAGAAAGACACATTCCGCATGCGTTTCAACCCGGGCAAAACAGCGGATCAATACACCACGCAAAACACCCGTTCCGTGATACAAAACAATTTTGATGATTTGAGGCGATTACTGGAAACCGGAGATGCTTTTACAGTTGAAGCACAAGAAAACGACGGCAACATCCAGCTCATAACCAAAGGCGGCGACAAAAATCCGGTTATGAGAATCCTTGTTACCTATGCTCCATTTTCAATTAAAGTGTTCAATGCGTCACAAGATGAAGAGTTCCAGATTTGGAAAACTGCGGAAACACCCATTTATTTCACTGCCAACGGATATGACGATTATGCCATCATACAGGCCGTTGCCAAACCCGCTACTGCAAGATATATAGGATTTGGAGAACAAGGAGGACAATCACTCGACAAAAACACCGAACAAGTAAACTATTTCAACTTCGACAACATGCGGTATCGCCAGGTGTATAACCTGGGACCTTTAGATACCCGCGAGCCGCTCTATCATTCCGACCCGATCTTTTTCGAATATAACGGTGTACCGGATCGGGACAGTGTAAACGCCATCTTTATCGATAATCCCGGACAATTACTGATGGACATCGGATATCAAAACTCGGGACGATACATGTTCGGCACCCGGTTTGGCGACCTCGATTATTACTTCTTTATGGGCAACGACACAGCAACTGTTATAAATAGTTTTACGTCCATTGTCGGTCGTTCACGATTGAAACCACGATATGTATTAGGATTTCACCAAGGCTGCTATGGGTACGAACGTCGTGACATCGTGGAATGGGCGGTCAATAAATACCGTGAATACCAGATTCCGCTCGATGGGATGCACGTAGATGTTGATATTCAACATAAATACCAGACATTTACCATTGATACCGGAAAATTCTGGAACCCACAGGAAATGTTCAGCTGGTTGAAAGCACAAGGCATAAAATGCAGTACCAACATCACGCCTGTTATCAGTAAAGAAGATCCAAGCTATACAACATATACCCAGGCACGGGACCAACAGTATTTTGTCAAGGATAACCGCTATTTGCCCTACGACCCGGACAGTAAGTGCTATCAACTCTATGGCGGCGGCAATGAATATAGTCCCAATAATGGATATGTAGAAGACTTCAATAGCGGAAATCCGTATATCGGAGGCGTTTACTATGGAAATGACGCAAATGGTAATGAATTGGGTACCGCAGGACATTATGCCGATCTTGGACGAAAAGACGTACGTAAATGGTGGGGAACCCAGTACCAATACCTGTTTGATATGGGATTGGAAATGGTGTGGCAGGATATGACAACACCGGCAATCCGTGATTACAGAGGTGACATGAAAGGATTTCCCTTCCGTCTGGAGGTAACTTCCGACTTCCTTTCGGATACGCAACCGGAACTTAAACCTGCCATCAAAGTGTGGAACCTGTATTCGTATAACCTCCACAAAGCCACCTACCATGGACTTAACAACCTGAAAGGCAGGGATAACAAACGTAACTTCATCATCGGTCGCGGAAGCTTTACCGGTTCCCAACGTTTTGCAGGGTTGTGGACAGGCGACAATTCTTCCGACTGGGATTTCCTTAAGATGAACGTTTCGCAGGCATTATCACTCGGAATGTGTGGAGTGGTCATCAACGGACAGGATATCGGAGGATTTGAAACATCAATGGATGGCGGTTCATGGGCAAGCCCTGAATTACTTATCCGCTGGACGGCAGCCGGAGCATTCCTACCCTGGTTCAGAAACCACTATGTACGTAAAGGCCGTAAAGAATTCCAGGAACCATTTATGTATGTGGAATGGTTCAATCAATACAAAGGAGGACAATTGCCCGAACCGCAGGATTTATATCGAATGGTTCTACCTATTTGTAAACATT
>DATFAW010000478.1:0-2819 GCA_035254165.1 Paludibacter sp. | reverse complement strand
CATTTTAGTCGTTTTTTTATATAAATATTTATATTGAGTACAAAGTGAATAGACTTTAACCGATACAAAAGTAGATGAACTATACAACACCTAAAATACCCTTAATGCAGTATTTGATATACCATATTTTAGGTATGATATAGTGAGAAAATTTCAAAACTACATAACCAGTAAACCTGCCAATCCAAGGATGATTGAACAAACAGTTCGAGCCCATTGGGGACTGAGAATAAATTACATTGGATGCTTGACGTGTCTTTTAATGAAGACCTGAGTAGGAAAAGAGACCGAAATGCGGCTGAAATTACCCAGTAATACTGAGAATGTCACTCAACTTACTCAAACAAGAGAAAACGGTCAAAAGGAGTATTAATAGCAAAAGACTTAAAACTGGATGGGATAATGATTATCTGTTGACTGTACTAAGCTTTTAATGCGTTTGCCCTAAAATATATTATATAATATTTACCCGTCTGGGGGCGGGTGTCGCAAGTTCGAATCTTGTCATCCAGACTGTTATTTATCAAAGGTTTACGCGAAAGTGTAAACCGTTTTTTGTTTGGTGCGCCGTGCATATCGAGTATATTTGACGGTGTAAGTCAGTTATGGGGGCTATCAGTTGCCAACCATTAGCTCAAGGCAAGGGTGTCCATTGTGAAGTGGAATCTGAAGGAAGCCGGCGGCAAATCTCCGGTCGGAGGAATACAAACATCATTAGGCACAATATGTAGGATAAGTCTGCCAAACAAGACAAAGTCCAATAAACTGAACGGAGTACATTAGTGTAGATGATACCGACTGAAAAGTGCGGATAACAATTGCTGTGAGAAGTCAGCAGAAGTCATACTAGATGACAGTTACGAGCTGTAAGAAGCAAAAAAAGATACAGAAGACTCACAATTCATTGAAGAACAGAATTTTGCAGTAGGTTGGTAAATGAATGTTACCTAATGATTAATTAATCAGATGCTCAGAATTGAGGTTCCTAACAAGAAGAATAGGACGGTATCCGAAAAATAAGTTAGAGTGGTAGTAATCATGTGGATAACTGAAAATAACAACCGTCCATCGTGAGATGTAAAACAAGAAACCGCTTTATACCGAACGGTACATACAGGGTGGTGTGAGAGGACAGTGAGCGAACTATTCGCTCACTTCCGATTTCATAAGATATCCTCCTTTTGATTATTCGACAAGGCTGAAATGTCCTTGTAAGCGAAGTAAGGAATTTCCAGGTAAGGTTATATTTGCGTAAATAATGCCTTTTTCGAAATCCTCAATGTGAATAACAGTTGTTTTATTTTCTTCTTGCCAAGCGACCATAAATACCAGGGGACGAATAGGGGTAACATTTATGAATGACAACATTGACATTCGATAGTAACACTATGAAACGATAAAAAAGACGCAATAAAAATCAAGAACAATTACAGTTTTTATTTTTCATCTCTATGATATTACCATAAACGTCGCTTTGAAAAGCACAGCAATCAAGGAGCTGTGCTTTAAGTTTTTCTTTTCCGCGTTGCACCCGTGATTTTGCACCTGAATAAGATATATTTAGTCGTTCAGCCAATTCTTTTTGTGAAATATCTTGAAATTCGGTTATAAGCAGAGCCTCTTTGTATTTCTCGGGGAGCTGATTGATAAATGGTTTTAGACTGTCGGCAATGACGGCATTTAGTGATTGAGTTTCTTCTTCTAAAGCCATTTCAGGGATTTCGGCATCACTGTTTTTGTATAGTTGATCTTTGAAGTAATCGTTGATGGTGTTTCTTACAATGCCGTAAAGATATTGCCGTAGGTTTTCTGCCTTATTTACCTTATCAATATTGCAAATTATTTTTACAAATACCTCTTGCATTATATCATCGGCATCTGCTTGATTACGTATAGTTCTCGTAATATAAGCTTTTAATTCTTTGTTAAACTCATTCCAAATATTTATTATTTCAGTAGCCATTGATTTAGTGCTATTTAAAGTTTTATAAATTTGTAAGACAGAAGAAAGTTCAAAAAGACGCAACAATCCAAGTTTTTAACTATAAGTTGATAGTATTATCAATTTTCCCTTGTTTAGAGACTGATTTTATTTATATTTTTTGTTTTAGTGATTTGTACAACTCCTCTTCCGATAAGTATCCTGTATGCCTGAAAAACTCTTCTCCATTTTTATCTAGTAGTACTTGTGTTGGAATGGTAGCAATGCCGAAGTATTTCATCATGACTTGGCTTTCGGGGAGTAATACATTCAGAAATATTACGTTGATCTTTTGTGGATATTTTTCTCGAATTTCTTCCATAACAGTTTCCATGCGTTTACAAGCCGAACAGCCAGTAGCTCCAAATTCGAAAAATGTGATTTTGTATTTCGAGCCATTCTTTTGGTAATTGTACAAAGAATCGACAATAGATTTTGTCGATTCTTTAGTGACTTCAGTGGTTTGCTTTTTCATTAATTTCGAAGCATAATTTTCCATGTTCTTTTTATTGGCAATAAGAAGAATAAAAAACGATACTGACAAAAGCAAAAAAACAATTGAGGCTATTTGTTTCAGTTTAATGGATAGCTTCGGCTTTTTCATAGATGGCTTGAATTACGTTCTCACTTATAGGCGTTTCTCCTTTTTTATATCCTATATCAGTTAAGCGCAAGTGATTAAAATCCGTGATTCCGGCTTTCTCAAGTATCTTTTTACCGCAATCCACCGGACAACCATCAATTACTAACACGTTGGCTGATTTGAAAGCAGTGATTAGAGGTTGGCTGTCGATAGCTATCATTGACAAACAATTCATTTTACGCACTTTATTGTCAC
>DATFAW010000477.1:0-3133 GCA_035254165.1 Paludibacter sp. | reverse complement strand
GCCAATGGATATTAATATTTATGGTAATTCAACTTAATTTCCAATCAAATAATGGATCTGGCTGGTTTTACGAAATACTTTTTCTTGAACCAAAACGCTACATTTACTAATGCTATCATAACCGGAACTTCCACCAATGGACCAATAACTGCTGCAAAAGCTTCGCCAGAGTTGATACCGAAAACGGCAATGGCAACGGCAATGGCTAACTCAAAATTATTACTGGCTGCGGTAAATGACAGGGTTGTAGATTGCTCGTAAGTTGCACCTGCTTTTTTGCTCATAAAGAATGAGCCAATAAACATAATGACAAAATAAATAAGCAATGGTACTGCTATCAACACTACATCCATTGGTATTTTTACAATGTATTCTCCTTTAAGTGAGAACATCACTATAATGGTGAAAAGTAGAGCAATGAGCGTTAGCGGTGATATTTTCGGAATAAATTTGGTGTGATACCATTCTTTGCTTTTGACCCGAATAAGAATAAAGCGTGTAAGGAAACCTGCAATGAAGGGGATTCCCAAGTATATGAAAACACTTTCGGCAATTTGTCCGATGGTAATTTTAGAAACTGCATCGCTTGTAGGAATTCCAAACCAACCCGGAGCAATGGCTATAAAGAACCATGCATAAACAGAGAAGAAAAGTACCTGAAATATGCTGTTGAAAGCTACTAATCCAGCTGCATATTGTGTATCCCCTTTGGCTAGGTCATTCCATACAATTACCATAGCAATACAGCGAGCTAATCCAATCATTATAATTCCGTAGACATACGGCAGATTGGAGTTGTTTTCACCAGGGAAAAACTTGAATAGCAAAATGGCAAGTGCAAACATCAATGCCGGTCCGATAATCCAATTTTGAACCAATGATAATGTAAGAATTTTGGTATTGCGAAATACTTCCCCTAGTTCTTCGTATCTGACTTTTGCCAATGGCGGATACATCATGACAATTAATCCAATGGCAATAGGGAGGTTTGTTGTACCGGATGACATACTGTTCCAAAACACCGCAACAGAAGGAAACATCCACCCTGAAAACACGCCAATAAACATGGCAGGAATATCCACAAGGTGAGATAGCGGTCGAGAAATTTGAGTCTTTTATTTGATGGCATACTTTTTATTTTTTAGCGGAAACAGTAATGCTTATGATTCCTGTATCTCCATTTGTAAAACTTACGATTTCTTCTTTCGACAAATAGTTCATCAGAACATTTTCGGGAATTGAAATCACTTTTTCTTTATGAATGACAATATCCTTGAATCCTTGATTGTTTATTATTTCAAGATAATCATCAATATTGCTTGCACCGGAGACGCAACCTGCATACATTTCAGCATCTTTTTGTAATTTCTTGGGCAAAGAGCCTTTAATAACTACGTCAGACACACAAAAATGTCCTTCGGGTTTTAGAACGCGGTACATCTCAGAAAATGCTTTTTGCTTATCAGGCACTAAGTTCAGAACACAATTTGATACTATCACATCAAATTGATTGTCGGCAAATGGCATTTCTTCAATATCACCCTGAATGAATTCTATGTTCGTGTATCCGAGTTTTGCATTGTTGGCCTGTGCTTTTTCGGTCATGGCTTCAGTGAAGTCAAGTCCCGTCACTTTGCCAGTTTCGCCCACAATGGCACGTGCCACAAAGCAGTCGTTGCCTGCGCCGCTGCCCAGGTCGAGAAGCGAGTCGCCCTCTTTTATATTGGCAAATTGGGTAGGAATACCACAACCCAACCCTAAATCGGCATCGGCATTATGACCTTTGACGTGAGTGTACTCATCGCCTATCATGGTGTAGTCTCCGTCGCTGCAGCTACACGAGCTTCCACAGCAAGAGGTTTGTTCCTGAATCAAACTTTGTTGAGCAATTTTTCTGTACTTTTCCTGAACAACTAACTTTAAATCCTTTGCTTTCATATGATAATATTTTTTAAGGTTGTATGGAACTTGCATGACAGATTATCACTGTCTTTGGCGAACTTCTGTGTTCATGCTCGATTCATGTTATTTAATTCATTTTCAAATTACTGCAATTTCAAATTGATAATTGTGGTTTAATTTGTTCTGTGTAGAATTTATAAAATCCGTCTTTTATCTCATCGCGGACACGGATAAATTCGCTCCAGATAAATTCTTCAGTACCTTCGGCATGGCTTGGATCATCAAAACCAATGTGCAAGCGGTGTTTTACTTTACCAAAGAATGCCGGACATTCTTCATTTGCACCACCACAAACCGTGATTACATAATTCCATTCATCTTTCAGGTATTTATCTACCGAGTCTGAAGTGTGGTTACTAATATCTATTCCGGCATCTTTCATGGCGGCAACAGCCTTTTGATTGAGTTTGCCTGAAGCTTGCGTACCAGCCGAGCAAACTGTAATGGTTGAGTCGAACGATTGTAAAAAGCCGTGTGCCATTTGGCTGCGGCATGAGTTTCCTGTACAAAGAATTAATACTTTCATGTTTATATGGTTGAATTTATTATTTTGAATATGCTACTATGAATTTTTCAATTTCGGCTTTTATAAGATCTCTTACTTTTCGTGTTTCTGCTAAAATTTCTTCGTCTGTACCTTTGAATTCGGCAGGATTAGGGAAAGACCAATTTATCCGATTACAAATACCAGGGAAAATAGGACATCTTTCGGCATTAGCTGCATCGCACACAGCAATGACGTAAGCGTATAAACGCCCTTGTTTGAAAAACTCAAATACGCTGTCTGTTTTGTTTTGAGAAATGTCAATACCTACTTCTTTCATTACCTGAACAACGTAGGGGTTTAATGTTCCGGCTTCCAAACCTGCACTTTCAGCGTAGAAACTGTCGCCGCCCAATGAATTTAAAAAAGCTTCGGCCATTTGGCTACGAGCAGAATTGTGTAAGCACACGAATAGTACATTTAATTTTGGCATATGTATGTTTTTTTATTAGTTTATTTGCAAGCAAGTAATCTATTATGAATAATTTAACCAGATATGTTTTTTAATCTATATCCTTTTCTCGTTCTAAATATTCTTCTAGATCCTCTTGAGCATTCAAAGATGAGATCATGTCGTTTTTATCTTTTTGATTCCTTATCACCAAGAAAAGAATCAACGCAATTGCA
>DATFAW010000476.1:0-3530 GCA_035254165.1 Paludibacter sp. | reverse complement strand
AGGAATGTACTCCGGCAAATATATCATTGAAGACTCCACTCGTGAAATTTAAAAGCGGTGAGACATCTCCTATTAATCTCAATGTTCCTTTCGTATCCGCCATTATGCAGTCGGTATCCGATCACAAAATGGCTATTGCTTTAGCTCGCAATGGTGGACTCGCTTTCATCTTCGGTTCGCAAGATATCGAGTCGCAAGCCGAAATGGTATATAAAGCAAAATCGTACAAAGCCGGATTTGTGGTGAGCAATGCTAATCTGACTCCGGAACATACGCTGCGCGACGTGATTGCACTCAAAGAAGAATCGGGTCACGGCACAATCGGTGTTACTGAGGACGGAACCTCAGAAGGTAAATTGCTTGGTATTGTAACCGGACGCGATTACCGTATTACCCGTGATAGCCTTGACACAAAGGTGAAAGACTTTATGACTCCGTTCCCAAAACTAATTACCGGCCAGTTTGGCATCAGTATCACCGAAGCTAACGACATTATCTGGGATCACAAGCTGAACTGCTTACCAATTATAGATAAAGATCAGTACCTTAAATACCTCGTGTTCCGCAAGGACTACGAAAACCATAAAGCAAACCCCAACGAATTGTCGGACGATAACATGAAACTGCTTGTAGGTGCCGGTATCAACACCCGCGATTATAAAGAGCGCGTACCCCGACTGCTGGAAGCCGGAGTGGATGTAATGTGTATCGACTCATCGGATGGCTTTTCAGAATACCAGAAAGAAACGTTGGAATATATCAAACTGACTTTTGGCGATAACGTAAAAGTAGGTGCCGGAAACGTGGTGGATCGCGACGGATTCATGTACCTGGCCGAAGCCGGAGCCGACTTTGTGAAAGTTGGTGTTGGCGGTGGTTCTATTTGTATCACCCGCGAACAAAAAGGAATCGGACGTGGACAGGCTACTTCCCTAATTGAAGTAGCTGAGGCCCGCAACGAGTATTTCCGCAACACAGGTGTATATGTACCTATCTGTTCCGACGGTGGAATTGTTCAGGATTATCACATGGTGCTGGCGCTGGCTATGGGAGCCGACTTTATCATGATGGGACGTTACTTTGCCCGTTTCGACGAAAGTCCTACCCGCAAGCTGATGGTAAACGGCAATTATATGAAAGAATACTGGGGCGAAGGCTCCAACCGTGCCCGCAACTGGCAACGCTACGACATGGGCGGCAGCGAAAGTCTGAAGTTCGAAGAAGGAGTAGATAGTTTTGTTCCTTATGCAGGAAAACTGAAAGATAACCTGAACATCACACTAGGTAAGATTAAATCGACCATGAACAGTTGTGGTGTTATCTCGCTGGACGACCTCAAGCAAAACGCTAAAATCACGCTCGTATCGTCAACCAGCATTATCGAAGGTGGTGCTCACGACGTGGTCGTAAAAGATAACCGCAATACAAACAGTTGATATAAACAATTCCCATTATAAAAATAGAAAACCGCGAACCGAGTAAATCGATTCGCGGTTTTTTTTTCGTGCCACTTGCCGCTTCTTTATGTATCAACAGACGTGAATTTCCTCTCTACAATTCCAAATTCTATTTAAAAATATCCCCTTAAAAGTTATTATAAGACCTTCATCCCAAACAATCAGGACAAACCTGACGTTTGAGCTTAAAAAAACAGCATGAGATACCTCACAATAATCATAATGGCAATACTAACGCTCAATAGCTCCGCTCAAAGTTCCGAAAGTAAAAAGTCGGTACCGGTTGGCACAACGAAACATGACTATTCTGTAAAGATTGTCCGCTTCGCCGATTTGGAAGCTGTAATGAAGAACAATGATGACAAACTGTATGTAGTCAACTTTTGGGCTACGTGGTGCAGGCCTTGCGTGATGGAGCTTCCCGGGTTTATGGAAGTAAACAAAGTTTACCAGGCAAACCCACACTTTAAAATGATTCTGGTCAGTCTGGATATGGCCACCGATGCAGAAACAGCCGTCCGTCCCTTTTTAAAGAAAAACAAAATGAATGTAGACGTGTATCTGCTTGACGACAACAAACATATGAACGAATGGATACCTGCCATTGACAAAAACTGGAGCGGTGCAATTCCGGCTACCGTGTTTTATCGAAACGGGAAAAAGTTAGAATTTATTGAAAACAAAATGGAGAAAAGCGAATTAGAACAAATCATCAAAAAGTATTTATAAACAACTATCGATATGAAAAAAACAGGTTTAATCTTATGTTCAATCATCTTCCTGGCTGGTTTAGCTCAGGTAAAAGCTCAATATATGGAAAACAATTCAGAACATACGGGTTACAAAATCGGCGATGTAGCTACCGATTTCAAATTAAAAAACGTTGACCATAAAATGGTTTCATTGTCCGACTATGCCGATGCAAAAGGATTTATCGTTGTATTTACCTGCAATCATTGCCCTTATGCCAAAGCATACGAGAATCGTATCATAGCGTTGGACCAAAAGTATGCTTCGAAAGGTTACCCGGTAATTGCTATCAACCCGAATGACCCGAAAGTGGAGCCTATAGACAGCTATGAAGGTATGCAGAAAAAGGCTAAAGAAAAAGGATTCACATTCCCGTATTTGTTCGACGAAGGTCAAACGATTTATCCACAATATGGTGCCACCAAAACTCCACACGTTTTTGTGCTGAATAGAGAAAATGGCAAAAATATTGTTCGATACATCGGAGCCATCGACGATAACTACGCCGACGCAAACGATGTTAGTCACAAATACGTAGAGGCAGCCGTTGACGCCTTACTCGCCAACGAACCTATAGCCCAGGCCACTACAGTAGCCATTGGATGCAGCATCAAAGCTCAGAAGAACTAACAAAACCTTTTGGCGTGTATAGTCATCAAAAGAGTTTTACTTGCTACTCAATAAACTCTTTCGTAAGCTGACGGACTAGGCACTTCAGAAGGCCACATAATAAAACGCGAACCAGGTATTTCCGATTCGCGTTTTATTTTTTCTTCCGGATTTATCTAACCTACAATCATTAATTCTTACTTCCCAGGCAAACCTTTATCAGACTCTGTCACCCGAATCCATTAATGATATTCTATTATGAGTTCGTCTTAACTTTTTAACAATAGCATAATGTCGCTTCTCCGAAGTTCTGAAAATGCTCCGTAAGAGCGATATTATAAAGTCAAGACGACTTCTATAAAAAAACAAAACAGTTCATATCTTTACAGATAAAATAAATTTTTCATACTTTTGTGGCAAAATTCAACTTTGGGTTAGTTGATTCGTCAACTATTTAATCACAGTACATGCATGCAAGTACTGCTTTGTAAAATTAACCGGCAATTTGCATGTGGATTGTCAATAATAATTGATATAAAATGAAAAAAATCTTTGTTTTAATGATGGTTATATGTTTTTCAGCAGCCATGTTCACCGAAAGCGCACTGGCTATTACTCCAACAAAAAAGACAGTAAAGACAACTGCTACGACAACAAAATCAAAGACTACAGCAAAGTCTAAAGCTGCAACGAAAAAGGTTACCGCTGTCAAAG
>DATFAW010000475.1:0-5028 GCA_035254165.1 Paludibacter sp. | reverse complement strand
GGGACAAAGATTTTAAATGTATATAAAGATGATGTTAATAATCCGTCTTCGCTTAGAGGAAACGGAGTATATGATATATTTAATGATCAAAATAAACGGATATGGGTGTGTACATATAGTGGTGGCATTTCTTTTATTGATCAAACTTCACCTTTGGCTGATCAATTAACTCATACCATAAATAATCCCAACTCTTTAGCAAATAATAATGTCAATAAAATTATACAGGACAAAAGCGGAAATATCTGGTTTGCTACGGATAATGGCATTAGTTGTAAGGAGTCCGGGACAGGAAAATGGAAAACATTTTATCAGAATCAGCTGAATCAAGCTGCAGTTTTTGTTTCATTATGCGAAGATGACAAAGGACGAATATGGGCAGGTACTTACTCTTCTGGTATTTACGTTCTCGATGAGCGTACAGGTCGTGAATTGGCACATTATTCGAAGGAAACAACCGGACTTTCTTTAGAAACTAATTTTGTATTGGATATTTTTAAAGATAGTCATGGAGATCTTTGGATTGGGGGTGTCCAGGGCAATCTGATTTGTTTTCTCTCAAAAGAAAATAAATTTCGCAATTACTCATCTCAGCCTATCTACGCTTTTGCCGAATTGTCGCCCAACCAAATTCTTTTGGCTTGCACATATGGATTATGTCTTTTGGATAAAAATAGCGGAATAATCAAAACATTACAGGAAGGATATCTGGTTCAAGATGTGCTGTCCATAAAAGATGAGATCTGGATTTGTACAGGTGGTGAGGGGTTAATCAGATATAATTATAAATCACACAAAATACAGAAAATCACAACTGCAACCGGGCTACCATCTAATTATGTAAACAGCATAATGTATTCTGATGGTTATTTGTGGTTAGGTACGGAAAGCGGTTTGTGCAGATTGGATCCCAAGAGTATGGGTATAGTTACTTATAATACAATATATCCATTATCTGGTGTGTCTTTTAACCGTTCCTCACACTGCAAGTTGAGCGATGGGCGATTAATTATGGGAACCAGTAATGGTGCTGTCCTTTTTCTTCCTAAATTGTTAACAAGGGGGCAATCAAAAGGAGTTATATTTTTTCAGGATCTTACCCTGGCTGGCCGTTCTATACGTGGCAGTTTGAGTGCGCCATTAGATAGTTTGCAAAAACTATCTTTAAACTATAGCCAAAATACATTGCATTTAGAACTTTTACCTATCGGGAATGTTCCGGGTGCTAAATTTTCCTGGATGTTTGAGGGGCTTGACAATGGTTGGAGCCAACCTTCCGGAAACCGTTTTGTACACTATTCCAATATGCCAAGCGGAAATTATGTATTGAAAATAAGGCTATATGATAGCTCTCTTTCCCACGTGATTGCTGAACGATCGTTGGATGTATCTATTGTTCCGCCATTTTGGAGGTCTTGGTGGTTTGAACTTTTATTTCTGGCGTTCATTGTAGTTGTCATTTACTTGTCTTTAAAATATTATATCGAACGGCTTAAACAACAGCATACTGAAGAGAAAGTCCGCTTCTTTACCAATGCAGCTCATGATTTTAGGACATCTCTGACATTAGTCAAAGCTCCAATTGAGGAATTGACGAAAGAACAAAATTTGTCTGATACAGGACGGTATTACCTTTCATTGGCAATTGAACAGACAAGGCGCCTTTCTACAGTTGTAACCCAATTGATGGATTTTCAAAAAGTAGATATAAAAAAAGAACAGTTAGCACTGGGTATGGTGGATATTGTGAGTATGATTGAACATCGTCGGGCGATGTTCGAGTCTATAGCGAAAAGTAAAAATGTAGATTTGCACTTTGACTCAGATCAGGATGGTTGTCAAACTGCTGTGGATGAGTCAATGATGGAAAAAGTAATTGATAATCTGATCTCCAATGCAATTAAATATTCACATCCGAAGAGTCAGATTCAGATAACCCTGAAATGCCAACCCGAAAATTGGACTTTAGAAGTAAAAGATAATGGCATTGGGATTAGCAAGAAATCCCAACAGCAATTATTCAGGGAATTTTACCGGGGTGAGAATGCCATAAATTCTAAGATTGTGGGTTCGGGCATTGGACTCTTATTGGTGAAAAATTATGTTGAGATGCACGATGGTAATATTAGTTATGTTAGTGAGGAAAATGTTGGTTCTTCTTTTAAGATTATTATTCCATTTAAAGAGATTTTGGAAGAGACAAAAAAGAGAAATACCGAAAAACAAGAACTGGTACCTGGCGTTGTGACAGAAGTGGATTTGCAACCTTTGTTGCAGCAAAAAGAATTACCAAAACAAGAAATGCGTATTCTAATTGTTGAAGATAATGATGATCTCCGAAACTTCATGCAATATCCCCTCCAAGCAGATTTTGATGTTTTGTTAGCCGAAGATGGAGCTGAGGCTTGGGATATTATTCAAAAGCAGATGCCTGATCTGGTTGTCTCGGATGTGATGATGCCGCGGATGGATGGATTTGAACTTTGCAGATTAATGAAGTCAACTTATGAAACATCGCATATTCCGGTTATATTACTTACAGCACTTTCTGGGAAAGTAGAACAATTGCACGGATTAGGTTTAGGGGCAGACGATTATCTAACCAAGCCTTTTGATATGACTCTCCTTGTACAAAGAATAAAGTCGATAATTCGAAATCGAGAGGCCGTCAAAGAAAAGGCTTTGAAATTAATCAAAGGGTCTGTGAATCGTAATGAACAGATTTTAGCCAATGAACATAATGACCAATTTGTGAAGAAAATACTGGAAGTGATTCGTGCCAATATGGCAAATACCGAATTTGGAAAAGATGATTTTGCTTCAGCCATGAATGTCAGCACTTCATTGCTTTATAAAAAAATAAAATCGCTTACAGATCAGTCACCAACAGATTTTATCAAGATGGTTCGGTTAGATTATGCATTGGAATTATTACATAGTCATAAGTACACTGTTACAGAGGTTAGTGAGCTTTGCGGTTTTTCGTCAATCGGATATTTTAGTACGGTCTTTAAAAAACATTTTGGAAAGTCTCCAACCGAGCTGGATTAGGATTCCAGTTGACAATATACACAAACAACGCAAATTTTCACAAATCCGACCATCCCGTGCCACCTACGCTATGGCGAACCGGGATCATATAATTATATCCTTGATTCACTAAAATAAACCCGTTTATCGGTGTATTAAGTCTGTTCAACGAATAATTTTGTTTGATACATGCAATTCTACATATATTTGGCTTGAAAATAAAAAAAAATCAAGTAATATGAAAGCACAAAATTTTAGAATTTTACAGTATTCAGCATTGTTAATCCTGTCTTGTTCCCTATTAATCTCCTGCCGCCGTTTATCTGTTGAAAATGCAAACAGGTATTACAATGAATTGAGAATGGATAAAGCATTGAACTTTTACAAAGAGTTAGTCGCTACAAATAAGGTTTTAGAAAAGGATAAACCTGACATCTACCTGAAAATATCCAAGATATTTTATAAAGCATTTAATCAGACAGATTCGGCTATTTATTATGCAGAAAAAGGAATGAGCATGGCCGGAAGTGTTCAAAAAACTGAGTTTGTAAAACAGTTAGCAAATTATTCCCTTGCAGCGCGTCATTATGATTTGGCTTGGAATTATAGCTCAGGTCTTCTTAATTCTATGCACAATAAGAGAGATTCTTTGAGTGAATTCAATATGATGCTTAATATTAAAGTTGCAGATGTTGAAAATGGAATTTTATTAAATAAGCCAGTTAAGCCTGACAAACTTGACAGCGCGGTTCAATTGGCCAATCTAATTTACCAATGTCAGCCGGAGTCACCAGCCAATAACGAAAAAAGACTGGAACTATTTCTCTTAAAAGGTTCGTGGAAAGAGGCATTGTCAGCTTTACGGGATTACTATTTTATTGATGATGATATATTTATTCGAAATTTTTATCAGGAACGCCTAAACAAATTCAACTCTTTAACAGGTGATCTCACAACAAATCAGTTGACTCAAGAAACTAAAATTAGCATAATTGGGTTGCTTGGCGACTTTCGGTTTTATGACATTGCCCTTGTGTTGAGTAAATTTTATGGTATTGAGAATGTGCCTGAAATAAAAGAAACATTGGCATATGCAAATTTCCGAAAAGCATTTGAACGTGCAGTGAGTACTCATTATGCTGAAATTCTAATAAATAGGGATAGTGATAGACGTTTCAAAGCACAATTGGATTCTTGTTATCGGTATTTATGGTCAAAAATCAAGGAATGTTCCGGTAAGCCATATAATTTTGATTCACTCATTAAAATTGCAGGACGAAATTTTGGCATGAATTGCTTTCTGAAGGAAAAAGGGTCGTATCATGTTTATATTTTGGGAGAGTCAATTTATCAGAACAAAAACAATGTGGAGCAATATGGTTATAAGGCATCCTATGATTATTACCTGGTAGATCATATTGTAGGTACACATGTGAATGGGTATTATTATGATTATTTTGATTGGGGTGGATGGTCTGAAAATGGATTAGTTATGGAAAATCGAAGGATAGTACTTGATGGAGCGATCAACGAGTGGGAAAAGATCTCTGATAAAACGACTGTCCAGATCGAAGCCATTACAAAGAAGTTGGCCCTAAAGGATGATTCATTGTTACTGAATACAGACATTGCTGATCTGCCGGGATTACGAACTCGCTTTGAATATAAAGCCCTGTGTAGTATAAGGGATTCTATTCAAAATTCCGGTGTTAATGGAACCGAACTGCGGAAAAAAGCCATTGCCAATATACGGCTGAATGATTATTTGTCGGGTTCAATTGCTCATGAGGGAAGGCATGTGATTGATACTAAGTATAATTTCGCTGGAAATGATCATGTTCAAACGGAGTTTACGGCTAACCTTTCATCTGTTGTTTTTGCACCGGTACCTCAATTGCCTCTTTCAAGATTATTTATCTACGATCCGGAGTCCAAAGATCCGACAGGGCACAAAAATGCAGATTCGAAAATTGTACAGGGTTTCTTACAATGGATGAA
>DATFAW010000474.1:0-10814 GCA_035254165.1 Paludibacter sp. | reverse complement strand
CAAGTGCTAAAAATAAAATTGTTCTTTTCATGATATTAAATTTGAATTGAGAATTAATAAATATTTTGTCTCATTGTAAGGGTAACAATGCTGCAAATATAAATGTCATAATTGAATCGTGCAAGATTTATGTTGCTGAATAATAGAAATATATGATCGCAACCGGTTGCGCAACTGGTTGCGGTTTGAAATGTTTAAGAAACATTAACGATATCGCAGGGTGATTAATGAGAGATTGTTTGCATAACTAGATGTCAGTTATTAAATTTACGTGCTTATTTATTTGAATCTCCCGGATTATATCTATTTTTAGACACGCAAAGAAAAAGAATATGAAAAATCCACCAGTAACCATAAATGACATTGCCAAAGTTCTTGGAATTTCTAAGTCAACAGTAAGCAGAGCGTTGAGAGATCATCCTGATATCAGTCAGGCTACTAAAGATGCAGTCAACGCCATTGCCGCAAGCCTGAAATATGTCCCGAACTCCATTGCAGCATCGTTTCGCTATAGAAAAAGTAAGGTTATTGGATTAATTGTTCCTCAAATATCATGTTTCTTTTTTCCATCAGTAGTACGCGGAATTGAAGAAATGGTACATAACCGAGGATATAACCTGCTTATTCTGCAGTCGAACGAATCATATGAGAGGGAAGTTGAAAATCTGAATATATTAATTGCCAATAATGTTGAAGGAATTTTAGCATCGGTTTCGCTGAGAACCAAAAATTTCGACCACTTCCAGCAGATTATCGACATGGAACTTCCCATCGTTTTTTTTGACAGGGTGGTGAAAGGTATGAATGTTGACACTGTACTGGTAGATGATGTTGCAGGGTCACTTAAAGCCGTAAATCAGCTACTCGATGCCGGAAGAAAACGAGTGGCCATTTGTGTCGCAAATATGAATTTGTTGATTAGCCGTAACAGATTGCAGGGCTACAAAACAGCTTTAGAACAAAGAGGAATTACAGTAGATGATGCCCTGATTATATCCTGCGAAACACCTGAAGAAACAGAACAGGAAACCATGAGATTGTTAAACATGGAAAATCCACCCGATAGCCTGTTTGCAATAAGCGACCTGACTATGACGGGAGTAATGAAAGCAATTTTCCGAAAAAATTTGAAAGTACCTGAAGATATTTCTGTTATTGGATTTTGCGAAGAGCCATTCCGATCTATGTACAATCCTCCATTGTCGGCCATAGAGCCAATGGGTTTTGAAATTGGCAAAAAGGCCACAGAACTATTGTTTGATAGGCTAGACGGCTACGTAACCATCAACTCTGAACCGCGGGTTATTTATCTGGATGGCAACCTTATTAAAGGAGGTTCTATATAGTTGATTTAAATCTGCAACAACTTCTGCCCACCACCCTTAGCATGTACAATTACCTTCAACCGGTGATGGCATCATTGCTTGCCGTTGCCATTGGCATGGATACTTTTGGGATTGAAAAAGCGCTGCCGGCAGTTTTAGTGTTTTCGGGTGTTTACATTGTTACGCAAAGCAAGAATGGAAAGCGCAGATGGTTGGTAAGAAAAAAGAGAGTCGGCAATAAATAATCAGAGATAAAAAACAGACTAAGAATAAAGATCCAATGACTAAAAACCAACAGGAACTTGCCAATGCCTACGTTGAACTATTAAACCAACAGAAGTTTGTAGCCGAAGATTTAGACTATTCAATTTTTGACAAGCACAAGCCCTTATTGCAAAGTTTGGCAAATCTGGGTAATAGTGGCATTAGTGTTTTTGATTTATTCAAAAAAGAACATCTTTTTTACTCGCCAAATTTTGGAGAATTACTAGGTTACGATTTACAGCAAATAGAAGAAAATGGACAAGCCTTTTTGGATGCCAAAATTCATCCGGATGATTTAATAGCACTTATGCAAAATGGGATTTCGTTACTTAAACTTTATCTCAGTTTCTCGGATGACGAAAAAGCCAACTATAAGCTTGTGAACGACTATCGAATTCTGGATGCGGGCAACAACTATGTCCGGATTATTGAGCAACATCAAATCTTAGAACTGGATAGTTATGGAAATTTATGGCTGTCGTTGAGTATAATTGATATTTCGCCTAATCAGGATATTCATCAGGAGCTTAAAAGTCAATTGCTTAATTTCAGAACAGGCAAAATTATTCCTTTTCTCGAAGAAAAGAAAAGCAGTGACATGATTGGTGCGGCTTTATCGAAGCGGGAAATACAAATCTTACAGATGGTAAAAGAGGGACTTTTGAGTAAAGAAATTTCGACGAATCTGGACATTAGCCTACACACCGTAAACACACACCGCCAACGGGTGTTGGAAAAACTTGGTGCCAACAACTCCATGGAAGCAGTTGTATTTGCGTCCAAACTAGGATTGTTGTAACCCAGTGACTACTGATAAATCAGTATTGCGCATTATTTGATTTAGAAAGACCTTTGTGCTTTCTAAAAAACAATCAAATAATCATCATTATGTCACGATTTAAATTTGCGTCAATCCTTTTGATGTTAGCCTCTTGCCGTTTATTTGCACAGCAACCCACCCAAACTATCCGGGGAACTGTAATAGACAATGCGTCCAATGCGCCATTGGCCTATGTAAATGTAATGCTGCAGAACACAAATTTCGGTACTAAAACCGACAGCTTAGGAAATTTTACACTTAAAAATGTAACGGTAGGCCGGTACAATATAAAAGTGTCGATGGTTGGTTACGAGCCATTTGTGGCTACAGAAGTACAGGTGTCATCGGGTAAAGAAGTATTTTTGAATATCTCGCTGAAAGAAAATGTCAATTCGCTTGCCGAAGTAGTTGTAAAACCAAAAGTAAATAAAGAACAACCCTTAAATGCGATAGCCACCGTAAGTGCTAAAATGCTAAGTGTGGAAGAGGCAAAACGCTATGCCGGAGGTTTTGATGATCCTGCCCGACTGGTTTCTTCGTTTGCCGGAATAGCGAGCAATGTAAGTAATAATGCCATTGTGGTTCGGGGCAACAATCCACAGTCGCTGCAATGGAAGATGGAAGGAGTGGAAATTCCCAATCCCAATCACTTTGCCGATGTAAGCTCGTTTGGGGGTGGCGGGTTAACGGCTTTGAGCAGCCAGATGTTGGCGAATTCCGATTTTTTCTCAGGTGCTATGCCGGCCGAATATAATAATGCCCTTTCGGGAGTGTTCGATATTTTTATGCGCAATGGTAACAACCGTAAAGCAGAACACACTTTTCAAATAGGACTTTTGGGAATCGATGTATCATCGGAAGGTCCATTCAAAAAAGGCGGCCGTGCCTCCTATTTGTTTAATTACCGTTATTCTACATTGGCATTGCTCGAACCCTTAATGCCCGAAAATGCAGGTGGTACTACCTATCAGGATCTTTCGTTTAAATTAAATTTCCCGACCAGAAAAGCGGGTACATTCTCTGTTTGGGGAATCGGGCTAATAGATGGCTCGGGAGCTGAGGCAAAAACTGATATTGCTAAATGGAAATACGACACCGACAAAGAAACTGAAGATGTGAAACAATATATGGGAGCTGCGGGAGTCAGCCACAAAATGCTGTTGAGTAATAATCAGTTTGTAAAATCGACTGTGGCCGCAACTGTTAATGGTATTGATTTGTCGACAGAAAGGATGAATGGCAATTCTATACTATTACCTAAAAATAAAATCAATAACCGGAATTATAATTTTGTGTTTTCAACAGCAGTCAATACAAAATTCAGTTCCAGGCACACCAACAAAACAGGCATTGTGGCTACCGGGCTGATGTACGATATGCAGTTCAAAAACGCATTGCCCATTGGTACTCCATTGCAAACGCTGGTTTCAGAAAACGGGTTTAGCACTTTGCTGTCGGGCTACAGCAATTCGACGTTCAATTTTTCGGAGAAGCTAACGATGAACGTGGGAGTGAATGGACAATTGTTTACGCTGAACAAGCATTATACCGTTGAACCAAGAATTGGAATTAAATATCAATTTGCATCCATGCAAGCCCTGACTTTGGCATATGGACTACACAGCCGGTTGGAACGCTTGAATTATTATTTTGTCAAAAACAATCAGTACGGCAATGAGACCATCAACAAAAATCTGGATTTCTCTAAATCACATCATTTGGTGTTGGGCTATGATATTAGTTTTTCGGAACTTACTCACCTAAAGATAGAAACCTATTACCAACGATTGTACAACGTACCTGTGATGGCGGATAGTTCGTTTTCGATGATTAACCAGCAAAACGATTGGTTTTTCGATGGGAAATTGCAGAATACCGGCGCGGGCGAAAACTATGGTGTGGATTTTACTTTTGAGAAATACTTATCGCAGGGATATTACTATATGATAACTGCTTCGGTATTCAACTCGCGATACAAAGGTGGCGACGGTGTATGGAGAGATACCCGCTACAATAGAAATTTCACCTTCAATTTTCTGATAGGCAAAGAGTGGCAAGTGGGAAAAAACAAACAGAATGTGTTGGGTTTGAATGCCCGGGTAAGTTATCAGGGTGGCGACCATTATTCGCCGGTCAATGCAGTCGCGTCGGCAACAGCGCGGGATGCTGTGTTTGATGAAACAAAGGCCTTTTCGAAACAATTTGCACCTGCCTTTACGAGTCATTTTACGGCAAGTTATAAGATAAACAAAAAGAACTCGGCGCGTGAGATTGCATTTAAAATCATTAATGCAACCATGTATAAAGAGTTCTCAGCATTTGAATACAATTACCAAACACATAATGTTGACGAGCGCAGAGAAGCTCTGTTTATCCCAAATCTGAGTTACAAGATAGAGTTTTAATGTAATGGTTTGGTGGGCAAAATATGATTGCCCACCAAATTTTCGCACTTATTTTATCCTTTTCACGTACTCGGTTGGACTTTCGTTGAAATATTCCTTAAAACATTTTATCTTTGGAGTCAGAATTAAAATGAGAACACCCGGTTCGCATGCCGGAAGTAGAGTTTGCATAGTATGGTGTTAGCGGCGATTGTGGAAACTAGTTCAATAATAAACGAGTAGAAAAATACAAGAGACAAAAATGGATAGAATAAATATTTTGGAGTTCAAATTAATTGGACTCAAACTTGACAGGAAAACAACTAATGAAGGTGGGCAATCAAGCATTGACTGTGGTAGCTTATGGCAAAAGTTTGAGACCGGGAATTTTATTAAAATAATACCAAACAAATTAGGTGATGAAATTTATGCAGTCTACTTTGAGTATGAAGGAGACGACACCAAACCTTTCTCATATTTCATTGGCTGCAAAGTAGAAATTGGCGCAGAAATACCTCAAGGGATGGATTGTTTGCTTATTCCTTCTGGAAATTACTATAAAGAAACTGCAAAAGGAAAAATGACAGGTTGCATTACCGATGCCTGGAAGCGCATTTGGAGTTCAGGAGCAAACAGGACATATAAATATGACTTCGAAGTTTATGATGAACGAAGTAAAGATTGGAGTAATGCTGAGATAGAAATTTTCGTTTCCGGTACCTGAAAAATACTATCGACAGAAATAAACAACGAACCGCTAATACATAGGACTTTATGCAGTTGGCACGGCTTATTGTTTCTGTTGTTTCTTTTATATCTTATTTTTCAATAACGATATCGGAATTCAGTATTTCTTTTCCTACTATCCCGGCCGCTACAGCTACACACCGGGCACAAGGTCGCAAAGCATGATACTTGGCATTGCGTTCCGACGGAACAGGGGTTTCGGGTTCCCGTTTTATCTTGAGCAGGTCGGCGCAGATATAGGAACCCATCTCGGCTTTAAACTCAGAAGCAGTGCGTTGTACGGCTGCATAATTAGTTGCTTTGGCATCTTTGTCGTGTACATTGGTAGCAGGATAATGCAATCCCAAAACCATAAACATGCCAGTCACAGCACCACATACTTCGCGCAGACGTCCCATTCCGCCGCCAAACGAAGAGGATATTTTAGCCGCTAATCCGGTGTTGAACCCGTATAAATCGGAATAAGCCATGAATACAGCCTGTGAACAATTGTATCCTTCGTTGAAATAGGCCAGGGCCAGTTCTGTTCGTTTCTCTAATTCGTTGTTGTTCATATTTATATTTTTAAATCCAATTTAAGTGTTTGGAATGATATGATGCCTTAGTCGTGTGAGTTATCAATTTATTTCTTCCCTTGCTTTGCGTTCTTAGCGCCCTTGTGTGGCCATTTTTTTTATATTCATACAAAAGTACTAAGTTCGCAGAGAGAATTATAGCACATTATATCTTGAACTTTACGTATTCTGGATATTAACGCAGATTATCAATAAAAAAAGTAGATAAATCCAAGACTGATAACGCCTATGAAAAACCAAAGCGTCACCCCCAAAACCAAAGGCTTTACTCCAACCATTTTAAGTGCCGAGCGAGACAATCCTGCTCCGATAAAGAACAGCGTCAGCGTCAAACATTGGCGTGCAACGGATACTATTCCATGAGTCAGCGCTGTTGGAAGAGTTATATAGGTATTCAGCACCATGGCAAGTATGAAAAACAAGATAAACCAGGGAATAAATACTTTGTCGCCTTTGGACTTAAAATAAAACGAGGTGAAAATGGACAGTGGAATTATCCATAAAGCACGGGTTAGTTTCACGGTGGTAGCTACTTTCAATGCTTCTTCGCCAAAAGTAGCTCCTGCTCCAACAACAGAACTTGTATCGTGAATGGCGATAGCCGCCCACATTCCGAATTGATGTTGCGAGAGATGAAGCCAGTGTCCTAAAACTGGAAACAGGAACAACGCCACGGCATTTAGCACAAAAATAGTTGCCAGCGAAATAGACATTTCACTTTGGTTGGCTTTGGCAATGGGCCCCACGGCCGCAATGGCACTTCCGCCACAGATAGCGGTACCGGAAGCTATTAAATAAGACGAAACTCCGGATATCCTGAGCCATTTGCCAACTACTATCCCCACAAACATAACGCTCGCTACCGAAAACAAGGTGAACAACATGCCATCGGAACCGGCTTTGACCGAATCGAGCAGGTTCATGCCAAAACCCAACCCCACTACTGAAGCCTGAAGCAAGTATTTGGACATGTTTTTATTGAATGCCGGGAATGGAGTTCCAAGTGTTAGTGCAAAAACCAACCCCAGAAACAAAGCTACAGGAGCAGTGATAAACGGGGTCAAACAGAGTAATGCCAAAATTATATATACAATTCCAACAATGCGTTTTGAGAAAGCAGATGTAGCCATATCTTTTTTGTTTATTTCTTTAGGATATTCTTAGTTTATATGGCCGCAAAGGTAAGTCTAATTGAAAAAGTATAGAAATAGTTATTATTTATGCTTGATTACCTGAAGTTATAGTGCCGGGCAAAGCGCATGAATAACTCAGGCAAAGTTTCCGCTTCTCCATAGGATTGAATAAAATGAAAATTCCGTTCGATATTCAGTCCTTTTACATCGATAATAGCAACTTCTTTGTTTTTAAGTTCTTTTAAAATGGAGTAGATTGAAAGAAAGGCCATGCAATTGGAATGCAATAAATAGGACTTTATACTTTCGGTGCTGCCCAACTGCATTTCAGTATTAAGTTGAGATATTTTAATGTCCAACGGTTTTAATGTGTGGGCAATAACTTCCAATGTTCCTGAACCCGGCTCTCTCAATAAGAGTGGAGTTTTAAGCAATTCGGCCAATTGGATTTTCTCTTTCTTAGCAGCGGGATGATTAATGTTTGCTACCAGCACTATTTCGTCTTTCAGGAACTCGGTATATTTAAACGAGGCGTTTTTAGATTGTCCTTCGATAATACCAAAGTCTATGTCCTTATTTTGCAAAGCCAGTTCAATCTGTTCGGTATTGTTGATCATCAACGTGACGTTTATATCCACAAACTTTTTATGAAAAGCAGCTAGCAGTGGCGGTAATACATATTGGGCTATGGTGGTGCTTGCTCCAATACGTAGCTTCCCTTTATGCCTTTGATTTAGTGTGTTTAATTCAAATTCCAGATTGCTGTATATACCAAATAATTGATTGGTATATTGCAACAAGGTGTCGCCTGCTTCCGTCAGTTTTATTTTGGTGCCGTTGCGGTCGAACAACTTTATTTTAAAGTAGTTTTCTATTTCCTGTATATGCTTGGATACTGCAGGTTGTGTAATGCATAGTTCATCAGCAGCCTTTGTAAAATTGAGGCGCTTGGCAACCGTATGAAATACTTTTAATCGAAAATCAAACATAAGTGCAGGATTAATTATGAATTACATTCATGCCCAACTCCATGAGCAGCACAATTGCTACCACCATCTTTTACTTCTCCGGCTAAATATTGTTGCACAATTTCAGTTACATCGCCCTGGCAGTTGCGGATTACATTCACGCCACGTGCACTCAACTTGTTGATAGCGCCATCGCCAATGCCACCCGCTAACATGATTTCTATGCCTTCTTTTTTAAATACCTCAGCTATATTCGATTTACACCCGCATCCTTGTGGCGAATCCATACGTTCTTCGGAGATGATTTGATTCTGATCTGAAACGGTGTAAATTTTATAGAACTCGCAATGACCAAAATGCGCATCTATTTGGTTGTTTCCTTTTGTTGGTACAGCAATTTTCATAATGGGATATTTATTTGATTATTGATGGATACTTGGATATGATTCCCGTTTAGTTTATTTCAGAGTCGTTTAGCAATTAATATGAATTGCTCATAATTGGTTGTGATGGAATCAATCGTCCGGGTAATGACATTGTATATTTTCACTAACTTTACATCGAAACCCGCTTGGGTGAATTGCCTGGACAAGACCAATGTGTCAAATCCGCGATGTGGTATCGGTTCAAAGCGATGGAATGAGCCATCCTCAGCAACAAGATCGCCAACAACCACCCATGCACCTGCTTTAGTAATCGTAGCCAAGTGTTGTAAGGTTTTTTCAATGTCTGGAATGTGATGAAACGCCATGCATGAGAAAACCAAGTCGACATCTTGCTGTTTGTACTCGGTTACTTCTCCGTGCAATATTTCAACCTTGCTGTTTTTATTCAATTTTTGCTTTAACACTTTCAGCATTGATTCCGAGGTGTCTTCCAGAATGATTTTTCGAACAAACGACTCTACTTGCAAACCAACCAAACCGGTTCCGGCACCTATTTCCAACGCTTTCCAGGTTGGTAGTGGATCAATATGGTAAAACAACTCACCAACAAATTTTTTGGTCATGCTTATCTTGTCAGGACTATCCCAATCAGTAGCTCTCGTTACAAAGGCATCGTTCATCTTGTTTTATTTTTAGATTTCTATTTCAATAAACTTTCAAGTTCTTGTGTGCTGCAATTATGAATTGCAGTTTAAATATTATTTATCTGTACAAGTTCATCTGTACCAAATGCTTTACAATCTTTGCAGCGTGTATGATTTTCCAATCCAACTATCAGTTTGAAACATCTCTTGCATCTAAACCACTGTTTCTCAAACTGAACATTTCCGCCCTCAATGTGTATCATTTTTCCTTCTACAAAAGCCGTTGCCAGGGTTTTGCGGGCTTGCTCGTAAATGCGCGTCAACGTGGGGCGCGAGACATTCATCTTTTCTGCAGCCTGTTCATGAGTCATGCCGTCGTAATCGAGCAAACGGATGACCTCATATTCATCATATTGCAAGGATACCGAGCTTAATAAATGATGAGGGATGCCAAAGGGTTTAAATCCCTGCATGATTGGTGGATTACAGATTTTTCTTTCTTGTTTAGGCCGGGCCATATTGTATTTTTGTGGAATTTGTAAGTGCAAAGATACGAATAGTTAAGAACATATGCTCATAATTAGTTGTAAAAATATCTTTTATTTTTTAATTTACAACTGTGTCAGGAAATCCTAAAGATGAATTTGTTCAGACGAATATAAAAAACGGTCAGGAAACCACTCCCGACCGCAATTTAAGAGTCAAAATCCTCTAAAAGCGAACAAATGATTGTAGTAATCCGTTTACTATTTACACTTGTCAATGAGACAAAGTTGCTGCAATTATTTTAAAAGTTTTCAACCCGTACCTTGTTCTGATAATGTAATGGCGAATACATTTATTTTAGCATGACATAATACTCTCTGTAGTCTGATTTGTAAATACAGTATGAACTTTAACAATTAAGACTATGAAAACTTTATTATTGCTTATTCTGTTGTTTTTTTCAATAACTTGTTTTTCACAATCTCGGAAAGACACTTTTCGTGTTGTTAATATTCAATTAGCCAAGCAAGAAAAGTCCGAAAAATGGAAGGTTATTGTATTGTATTCTGGGTCTATTATACTCAATGGCATTGGGGATGGATTAAATGATTCTAACCGAAAAACTGCCGGGCATTTATTCAATGGTGCCAGTATCGGAGCCCTCTTGCTTAGTCCGGCAGTGTTCAACTATCAAAAAAATAACTGGATTTGGTACGTACTTACTTATGCCTGTCTACGTGTCGCGCTTTTTGATATAGCTTACAATTTAACCCGAAATTTACCTTTTAATTATACCGGTTCAACAGCGGCGACCGATAAAGCTTATAATTCACTAGGAGTCCGTCCCGTATATCCAAGAGCAATTTTTTTTGTTGTAGGATTTGTAATTCCATTAACTAAATTGTAGCTGAATAATGTATTTATGGGCTGTTGTGCAATTGTTGTGCAAATGACAAAAAGAAAAACGCTAATAATCTATATTAAAGATCGTTAGCGTTTAATCATGTTGTCTTACTAAGATTCGAACTTAGACAGGCAGATCCAGAAACTGCAGTGCTACCATTACACCATAAGACAATTTA
>DATFAW010000473.1:0-4168 GCA_035254165.1 Paludibacter sp. | reverse complement strand
CTCCACACATGTAAAAGCCGACTTCGGCTTGAGCGATACCATGTCGAATATGATTCCGGTAGCACTTTTTTCTATGTTCCTCCTTTTCTCTGTTCCCACGGGAATTTTGATGAATAAAATAGGACGTAAAAAAACAGTTTTGCTAAGCAATGTAATTACCGTGGCAGCCATGTTTTTGCCTCTGATCGGTTACACATTCGTTATGTCGCTCATTGCATTTGCACTGTTGGGTATTGCAAATACCATACTTCAGGTCTCATTAAACCCATTGCTGACAAACGTGGTAAAAGGTGATAAATTGACCAGTAGCCTCACTGCAGGTCAGTTTGTAAAAGCCATATCATCATTTTGTGGTCCGTTTATCGCCATTTTTGCAGCTAATCAACTTGGAAGCTGGCAATTGATTTTTCCTATTTATGCCGTTATCACTGTACTCTCTACCATTTGGTTGATGGCTACTCCAATCGAAGAAGAGCCCGTTGTTGGTAAAGCTTCGACTTTTGGCGAAGTAATAAGTCTGCTAGCCGATATACGGATTCTTCAGCTGTTTTTGGGGATTCTTTTCGTAGTCGGTGTTGATGTGGGTTTAAATACGGCTGCTCCTAAAATTTTGATAGAACGTTGCGGTCTTTCAGCTGCCGATGCAGGTTTTGGCCCAAGTACTTATTTTGCTTTCCGCACTGCCGGGGCATTTATCGGAGCCATTTTACTGGCCAGGTTTTCTTCCGAAAAATTCTTTAAAATCAATATCCTGATTGCAGTTTTGGCAATAGCTGCATTGTTATTCATTCCGGGTAAAATAGCCATTTTCGCTCTGTTTGCGGTGGTTGGATTTACCATTGCCAATGTTTTTCCAATCATTTACGCCAAAGCCATTCAGGTTCGCCCCGATAAGGCAAATGAAATTTCAGGTTTGATGATTACCGGTGTGTTTGGTGGAGCCGTTATTCCATTTTTTATGGGGCTTTTATCTGATGCCTTTAACTCTCAGGTTGGCTCTGTAATTGTGATTTTGGCAAGTGCCCTTTATCTAACTTATTGCGCTTTCTTTTTGAAAACAGCAAAATAATTAAATGTTTATGAATAAGATTATTGTTGGTTTGAGCTTCATGTTGTTAGTTGCATGTAACTCATCTAAAGTTGAATCATTCGATGTGACAAAATCGCTCGATTATTGTGCGTCGCAAACCCAACGGACATTGACTGAATTAAAAGGAGATTCGGTTATTGATTATACCATGATGCCGAGGAATATTCTCAATGGTTCGAACACCTGGAGTTGCCGTAAGGCATCCAAAGAAGAATGGACTTCCGGGTTTTGGGCCGGTGTGCTTTGGTACGATTTTGAAAATACGAATGATCCTAAAATTAAGTTAGAGGCGGAAAAGTATACACAGTCATTGGCGTTTTTAGCACATACACCGGCTTATGACCATGATTTGGGTTTTTTGGTTTTTACTTGTTTTGGCAATGGCTATCGACTTACAGGCAATCCTGCTTATAAACAAACCCTGCTAAATACAGCTGATACACTGGCCACGTTGTACAATCCCAAAGTAGGGACGATATTGTCCTGGCCTCGTCAGATAGAATTCAATAATTGGCCTCATAACACCATTATTGATAATATGATAAATCTGGAACTATTGTTTTGGGCATCAAAAAATGGTGGTGGCAAAAGATTGTATGATATTGCTGTTTCTCATGCCGACCATACCATGAAAAATCAATTCAAGCCTGATTATTCGTGTTACCATGTAGCGCTTTACGATACAATTACTGGTAAGTTTATTAAAGGAATAACCCATCAGGGCTATAGCGATAAATCCATGTGGGCGAGAGGTCAGGCTTGGTCGATTTATGGTTTTACCCTTTGCTATCGGGAAACGCATGATAAAAAATACCTTGATTTTGCACAAAAAGTGGCTGATGCATATTTAAAACGTTTGCCGGTGGATGAAGTGCCGTATTGGGATTTCGATGCACCTCAAATACCCAATGCTCCCCGTGATGCATCTGCAGCTTGTGTTGTAGCTTCAGCTTTACTCGAAATGTCAACTTATCTGGATGCCGAAAGCGGATTAAAATACAAGAACGATGCAGTGAAAATGCTTAGAACATTAAGTTCACCCACTTATTTAAGTGGTAAAAGCAAGCCATCATATTTGCTCCATTCTACCGGGCACTGGCCAAATAATTCAGAAGTTGATGCATCGATTATTTATGCGGATTATTATTATATCGAAGCATTGCTCAGACTGAAAAAACTGAATGATGGAGAAAAACTTTTTAAAATTGAAGGTTAAAGGACTTTTAGTGTAAACTGTGTATATACAATAGAGATTATATAAGTTTGATTCTTTGAACTTCTAATGTCTTTGATTTATGACTAATGAGACATAATATCTAATTTTTAGATTCCTGAAGGGAATCAATGTAAATAACCGCCGGTAAAACCGGCAGATGAGAATCACATAAACTGTTGGAGCCCTGAAAGGGCTCAATAGTAAAAGATTATAGTATTGTTCAGCCCACTTCGGGGCTGGTATTGTGGGTTGTTCATCACATCCCCCAGTTTCGCAAGCTTCACTAGGGGTTATTCACATTTAGCCACTCCGTGGCACAGAATAGTTTTTCAGCAGATTCTACTTACACTATAAAAATTCAAAATAATGAAACAAAAAATAGGATCTCTCCTGATAGTATTTGTCTGCCTGGTTTCACTTTCAGAGTCAGTCAGGGCTTGTACCACAGCCATTGTTTCTGGAAAATACACAGCAGATGGGCGGCCGTTGCTTTTCAAACAACGGGATACACCCGATTTGGAAAACAAGCTGTTGCCTTTTTCCGACGGAAAATATCCGTATATCGGATTGGTGAATACCAAAGATACGCTGGGCAAGGCGGTGTTTGGAGGATTCAACAAAGCCGGGTTTGCTATTATGAATTCGGCATCATATAACCTGAATCCGAATGATTCGGGCAAAGATGACGGTTGCGATGGTCAGATTATGAAACTTGCGTTACAAAAATGTGCCACGCTGGCCGATTTTGAGCATTTGCTCGATTCGTTGCCCAAACCGTTGAATGTAAGTGCTAACTTTGGCGTTATCGATGCCAAAGGCGGAGCTGCTTATTACGAAACGGGGAATTATAACTACAAGAAGTACGATGCTAACGATCCGGACATTGCCCCGCTGGGTTATATTGTCCGGACTAATTTTTCGTACTCGGGCAACCGGCAGCAGGATAAAGGCCTGGCACGTTACCAGGCAGCTCAGGACTTATTGTATCAGGCCTCTTTGACCAATTCCATCTCTGTGGATTTCTTTATCAATGTATCCCGGAGTTTAAAGCATGGTATTACGCATACTAATTTGTATGAAAATATTCCCGCGAATGCAGTTGAACCTGCTTTCTCGGCTTTTCGCGATTATATACCTCGCTACGTGACGGCTTCGTCTATTGTTGTTCAGGGTATTGCTAAAACTGAATTGCCCAACCAAACCACCATGTGGGTAACGTTAGGCTCGCCACTGGCCGCAGTTTCCATTCCGGTCTGGATTACTCCGGGTCTTGAATTACCCAAAATTCTAACTGCTGATAATTCAGGAAAAGCAAAACTGAACAATTGGTCGTTGCAGTTAAAGAAACGGCTGTTCCCCATCGAAAAAGGCGAAGGAGCAGACTATATTAACCTGGCAGCCTTGCTTACCAAAGACCAGAAAGGAATTCTTCAAAAGATTCTTCCTATCGAAAAGCAAGTGCAAACTCAGGCTTCCGGTTATCAGCATAAATGGAGATCCACCGGTACGATTGATGAAAAAGAAGTCATTTCGTTTTACAACTGGGTTGATAAGTTTGTCAGCCAGTCATACCACGATGCTTTTGATATTCAAACAGATTTATAATTGAAGCCGCTTTGACTTTTTATAATATCGCTCCTACGGAGCTTTTGTGTTATTAAAATTAATATTCCTACCATAATATAGCTCCTAACGGAGCATTTTAAGAGCTTCGAAGAAGCAATATTATGGTAGTATGTAATTATATTCGATTTTTTAAGCTCTGTAGGAGCGACGGGTCTCGCGAGTTCCAACTCGCGAGATTCATATAATATTGCGAGTTAGAATTACTTCCTTCGGTCGTAACCGTTGGTTCGCAAGAC
>DATFAW010000472.1:0-6094 GCA_035254165.1 Paludibacter sp. | reverse complement strand
AACATTGGAAGTCCTTCGGGCTGGTGGTGTAATTCTTTATCCAACTGATACGGTATGGGGTTTGGGCTGTGACGCTACGAACGAAAAAGCAGTAAAGCGTATTTTTGAAATAAAAAAACGAGCAGATGCGAAGGCTATGCTTGTTTTGATTGATAATCCGGGTAAATTGCAATCTTATGTTGATGAGGTTCCCGATATTGCCTGGGACTTAATTGAAATGGCTGAGAAACCATTGACAATTATTTATCCGGAAGCCCGAAATTTGGCTCCGAACCTGATTGCCGAGGATAAATCGATAGGAATTCGAATTACAAATGAAGATTTTTCGAAAAGGCTCTGCTCACAATTCAGAAAGCCCATAGTTTCCACTTCGGCCAATGTAAGTGGTGAACCAGCTCCGTCTAATTTTAGCCAGATTTCAGACGAAATTAAATCTGCTGTAGATTATGTGGTGAATTTCCGGCAAGATGAAATGAGCCAACCAAAGCCATCTTCGATAATTAAGCTGGGCAAAGGAAATTTGTTTAAACTAATCAGAGAATAAAGATCTTGCGGAATGAATAAACGCCGATTGACATTTGATTATCTGCTTTACGATATGCTGGCTGCGTTTATCGTGTGGGTGCTTTTTGTGGCATTTCGCAAAATTATAAATGATATTCAAATCTTTGAAAGCATTCGGTTCCTGATACCAAATTATAGCTATATCATAAGTTTATTCTTTTTTCCGTTTTATTGCGTTTTTGTACATTATCTGTCTGGTTTTTATTTGAATCCGATTAATAAATCTAAGATTACAGAAGTATTCAGCACATTAATATCTTCTGCTATTATAGCAACGTCCATCTTTTCGGTTCGAATGCTAAAGGATGTTGCAGTTTCGTACGAGTATTTTTATGTCTCATTGTTAGTGTTATTTGGATTGCTGTTTGTTTTTACTTTTTGCTTTAGAACTCTTATTGGGTCGAGGGTCAGGTCCAATTTCAAAACAAAAAAATGGACTATCAATACGATAATCATTGGAACCGGGAATAATGCATTGAAAATTGCCTCTGAATTCGAAGAGCACGCCGAACAGAATACCCTCATCGGCTTTGTTTCTACAGATAAACATGTGGGAGTGCCGGTTAACAAAGTACTTGGGAATTTGAGCCAACTGGATTTTGTAGTTGAGAAGTTCCAAATTAAAGAATGCATTGTGGCACTTGATAATGCGGACGATTACCAGTTGTTTAAAATAATCAATACGCTCTATAAGTTCAATGTTGACATTCAGTTTACTCCTCGTTTGTACGAAGTGTTGGCCGGAAATGTAAAGATGAATAGGTTGCAAATAAGCCCGTTGGTTAGCATTACCAGTTCCTCTATGCCCGATTGGGAAGTAAGTATGAAACGTCTTTTTGATATCGTTATTTCTCTGTTAGCCTTGCTTTTAGTGTTTCCGCTTTTGTTGTACTTTACTATTCTTATAAAGAGAAATTCAAAAGGTCCTGTGTTTTATCGACAAGAAAGAATTGGTCAGTTTGGACGACCATTTAAAATGTTGAAATTCCGAACTATGTATCTTGGTTCTGAAAGAGGAGTGCCTCGTTTGAGTAGTGCTGATGATAAACGGATTACGGCTGTAGGCAGAATATTGCGGAAATACAGGCTTGATGAAATTCCGCAGTTTTGGAATATCCTTAAAGGCGAAATGAGTATCGTAGGACCGCGTCCTGAACGAAAATATTACATTAACCGAATTATTGGCGAAGCTCCATATTACTGTCTGCTCTATAAAATCAGACCAGGATTAACCTCGTGGGGACCAATAAAGATTGGCTATTCGGATACTATTGAAAAAATGATTGAACGGCTGAATTATGATATAATATACATGGAAAATATGTCGTTGATAACCGATGCAAAGATCATTTTGTATACGCTTGAAATAATTTTGAAAGGTAAAGGAATTTGATTTAGTTGCTAATTTTCATATCTTTGTTGAAAGTCTTTTGTAATGTATGGAAAATAAGGTCTGGTATTTGAAAATGCTTGCGTGGCGTGAGAGGCATATAAAACAGCGTAACTTCATATTAATATTGAGTTTTGTTGTTGGTGTTTTTGCTGCTATTGCTGCTTTTTTGCTGAAATCTACCATTCACCTCATTCAGCTCTTACTCACCAGCCATTTTAGTCGGCACGATGTAAATTACTGGTATCTGGTTTTTCCCGTCGTGGGTATTTTTATTGCGTCATTATTCGTTCGTTATATTGTAAAAGACAATATAAGCCATGGCGTGACACGTATTCTCTATGCAATTTCGCAACGAAAGAGTATTCTTAAGCTTCATAATGTCTGGACGTCGTTGGTGGGAAGCTCCATAACCATTGGTTTTGGTGGTTCGGTAGGAGCAGAGGCACCTATTGTGTTAACAGGAGCGGCTATTGGTTCTAATCTCGGAAATTTTTTCAAGATGGATCAAAAAACATTGATGTTGCTGGTAGGATGTGGTTCTGCCGGGGCCATTGGAGGCATTTTCAAAGCTCCCATTGCCGGTTTGATGTTTACACTCGAGGTGTTAATGCTTGATATGACACTCACGGCTATTGCACCACTGTTAATATCTTCTGTTACTGCTACATCGCTATCTTATTTCTTTTCAGGGAGTGCAGCTATATTTCAGTTTAGCAAATACGAACCTTTTGCCATTGAGCGGATTCCTTATTTAATCCTTTTGGGCATAATTTGTGGTCTCGTTTCGTTGTATTTTACCCGTGGGGTGAATAAAATAGAAGGATTTTTCCGGAGGTATAAGAATCCATATTCGAAACTTGCCATCGGTGGTTTAATTCTTAGTTTGCTCATCTTTATTTTTCCACCTCTCTATGGCGAAGGTTACGATACAGTTGCAGCACTCTTAAATGGACAGTCGGCGTCGGCATTAAATCAAAGTTTCTTTCTCGGACTGGGTACCGGACCATGGGTTATTATTGTTTATCTAAGTTTAATAGTTGTCTTTAAGATATTTGCTTCGGCGGCCACAACGGCTTCGGGTGGTGTGGGTGGTATTTTTGCTCCGTCGTTGTTTGTTGGGTGCCTGACGGGCTTTGTTGCTGCCAAGGTACTGAATGTTCTTGGATTTCATATTCCTATCGAAAATTTTGCCTTAGCGGGAATGTCGGGGCTTATGTCGGGTGTAATGCATGCCCCACTAACCGGTATTTTTCTGATTGCTGAGCTGACAGGCGGTTATGATTTGTTTATGACACTGATGATTGTTTCAGTAGTTTCTTACCTGACGATTATTTTGTTCGAACCGCATAGCTTGTATGCTATGCGATTGGCGCAAAAAGGTGAATTGATGACACACCATAAGGACAAAGCTATTCTTACCATGTTGAAAATGGAGAATTTTATAGAAACGGATTTTATAATTCTGTATCCCGACATGATGCTGGGTGAACTGGTGAAAAGCATATCTAAATCAAAAAGAAATTTATTCCCGGTAGTACACCCGGCTACTCATGTTTTGAGTGGTATTGTGTTGGTAGACGAAGTGCGTAATATCATGTTCCGACCGGATTTATATAATCGGTTTAAAGTTAACAAACTGATGACATCTCCTCCGGCTCTATTGAATGCTACTATGCCAATGGAAAAGGTGATGGATATCTTTGAGGATACGAATTCGTGGTATTTGCCGGTTGTAGATGATAATAAAGTGTATTTGGGCTTTTGTTCTAAATCCAAGATTTTCAATTCCTACAGACACGTGCTGGTGCATTTTTCGGAAGAATAGATTCTTTTCTTATTCTTTCAACTTTTGAACTTTCGAACTAACTAATATATCATGACAAAACAAAAACTAACATACACCGAAGCAGTTGCCGAGCTCGAAAAAATACTGGCTGAATTGGAAAGTAATTCGGACGTGAATATGGATCTGATCTCCGAGAAAGTCAAGCGAGCTGCTGTTTTGATGGAATTTTGCAAAAAGCAATTGCATCATTTGGACGAAGAATTGGAGAAAATGATGGCCGATTTGGGTGATTAGTCACCGCTCACGTGTGTTGAAGCACTGCCAAGCAACAAAGCATGCCCTGGCATGAGTAGAAGCTCTGATTTTTTCCAAAACAGTCTGTCTACACGTGTCAAAGCTTTGTTTGGAGTTTGCAGGTAAGCATAAATTAGCGTAGGAGTGTTTGGTGGTTGTTTCACAACCAACGATGTGCTGAATTATTGTTCGTTTTCAATGTAAGTCACTTCGTATTTTTCCAAAGCGGCGTGTTTTCTCAGAAGCTCGATGGAATGATTTACAGCCTCCTGAAGTCCGTTTTTACCGCTGTATCCGTTGATAATCATAAGGAGCTGTGTAGTGTTTTCCGATATTTTTGTTCGTTCGTTGTCGCTGGTTGGTGTGCCTATTCCACCTGTTTCGTCGCGATAAAGCGGTAATCCTTCCACGTTCAGTAATCCTCGTCCTATAGCCTCAAATTCATCTTCAGCAGTTCCTACTCCAAGTTCAATATTGCCCTGAATTTTATCCACATCAAAACCGCCAATGGAGAATCCGCTTCGGATGGAAACAAGATTAATAATGTCTACCAACGTGCTGACTTTATAAATCGGGATATCCCGCAGTATTCTCCTACACAATGCCTCGGCTGAAGGACGATAACGATTTGGGTCTTTTCCCAGAACCTTATATATCTTTCGTGTGGCGGCTATTTCAGGACGTTTGTTTATTCCATCCAATGCGTAAGATGCTTTGATTTGCTGAACCTCGGTTTCTAACTCGGTCCAAAATTCAGATGAAGTGTCAGAGTTCTTTACTTCGCAAGTAATTATTGCCAATGCTAAATCCGGGCAGGCTTCGCGGATTTTAGATGAGATTTCTATTTTCATGGATTTTACGAGTAAACAGCTTAATTAATCAACCGCCTTTCAGCATAATTCCACTCAATAACCTTCCGGATTTTATCCCAAGCCGGCGTGCCGAGAAGAAACGTTCGTGCTCCGTATAGGTGCAGATTCCGGAAACTTCGATATGTGCTGCTGGGATGCCAATATCTTCTAGCGATTGCTGGTTTGCTTTCCAAAGATCGAGAAAGATCGAGTCACCTCGTTTCTCACAAATTTTTGATGTGTCAAATCCGGCTGAGTTAAAGCTGTCTGCAACTTCTTCACCAACCTCGTATACTTTGGCCGAGATAGATGGGCCAATCACTACTTGAATGTCGGCAGGGTTGCATTCGAATCTGTCAACCAGTGCAAGGACTGTTTTCTCTGCAATTCGGGCACAGGTTCCACGCCAACCGGCATGGGCGGCTGCAACAACATGCTTGTTTGGGTCGAAAAATAATAGAGGAACGCAATCGGCAGTAGTCACGCCAATACAAATTTCCTGAAGTTGAGTAAATATGGCATCAACACCATTTAGGTATTGCGATTTCTCGTCGGATGTAAGTTGGAAAAATGCGTCACTAATTTCCCTGATTTCGGTGCCGTGGGTTTGAAATGGAATGATTAATTTCTCAGAGTCAATCCCCAGTTTATTGCATAGAATCTGTTGATTTCCATTAAGATGTTGGGGATTGTCGCCTGAGAAGGGGCTCAAATTGAATGATGCGTAATTGCCCACGCTTACACCGCCTTTCCGGCTTGTGTAAAAATGGGCAATTTCATTGTATTTATCGAGTAAATTGTATGTTATCACGATGGTTAGTTAGCAGTAAATAGTTCTGTTGTAATAGTTTTATTTATGG
Organism: Paludibacter sp.; assembly: GCA_035254165.1. Lineage (GTDB taxonomy): Bacteria > Bacteroidota > Bacteroidia > Bacteroidales > Paludibacteraceae > Paludibacter. The sequence continues at coordinate 346 of DATFAW010000472.1, read as the reverse complement.
TTCACTGTTCACTGATGACTGTTCATTGTTATAGTTCATCCCAACCAATCCCTTTGTATTTGCTTAAATCGTCGTCCTCGTCCTCTTCAAATTCCTCTTCTTCAATTTCTTCATCCACTTCGCGGTAAGCAATTTCCATTGGGCGGTGAGTTATTTCCACTACTTTATTGGATTCTTTGTTGATTTCGGTCCAAATCAAATCTTTTAATTCCGGAATTCCCAATCCGCTTATTGATGATATGAAAACCGTTTGAATGTCGGTTGGCACCAGCTTCTTGATTTCGGTCATTAATTCATCATCAAGCATGTCGCATTTGGTTATGGCCAGGATGCGTTGTTTGTCAAC
>DATFAW010000471.1:0-3083 GCA_035254165.1 Paludibacter sp. | reverse complement strand
TATGAAATTGAAAACCGTAGCTAGATTAGCATCATTATTTTTAGCAATAACCATGGTTGGCTGCGCAAGCAAATCAGCAAACGACGGTTATTCACGTGTGACAGGATGGAAGTACAATGATAAAACCGGAACTGGTTTTTCTGTTAAGAAGGGCTACACTTCACGAATTCCTTCAGGTATGGTGGCCATTGAGGGAGGATCATTTACCATGGGGGAAAAAGGAGAGTTTCTGACTGCTCCCCGCGACAACAAACCACGCAGAATAACCGTAAGCTCTTTTTACATGGATGAGTATGAAATCAGAAACATCGATTGGCGCGAATATACATCTTGGATGAAACTTGTTTTTGGGAACTCTGCTCCCAAATTAGTTGCAAGAGCTCAACCTGATTTTAAAATTTGGCGTGAAGAATTAGCTTATAACGAGCCCTATTTGGAAAATTATTTTACTCACCCTGCATTTGACGAATATCCAATTGTAGGTGTAACCTGGGAGCAAGCAATGGATTACTGTACCTGGCGTACCGACCGCGTTAACGAGAAGGCATTAGTTGATGCAGGCATTATTGCAGCACCTAATTTCACAAAACTTGAGAAAGAATCGAACATTGAAACACTCTCTAATAATTTTGTATTTAATACTCAGAAATACTTATTGCAGCCAAGCTATCAACCTGCCGTAGGGAAAAATCCAAAAAAAGATTTGTATGGCAAAAACCGGAAAGTTGATATGACTGACGGTATCCTTTTCTCTGAATTCCGCCTACCTACAGAAGCTGAATGGGAATTTGCAGCTTATGCTATAAAATCCAGCAATAAAAGCGGATTGGTTCCTGAAGGCAAAATCTATCCATGGTCCGGAGCTCAAGTTCGTAATCCAACAAAAAAACAATTAGGATCAATGCAGGCGAATTTTGTGAGAGGCAGAGGTGATATGATGGGTACTTCCGGAACATTGAATGATAAAGCAACAATCACATGTCCGGTAAATTGGTATTTCCCTAATGATTTTGGATTATACAATATGGCAGGCAACGTCAACGAATGGGTATTAGATGTGTATCGTTCGACCTCGACCGACGAAATAGCAGAATACAACTCATTCAGAGGAAACGTTTACTTAACTCCTCTGGTTACCGGTGTTGATGAGCTCGGAAATAAAACGTATAAGGTTGACTCACTTGGACGCATTGTAACTGAAGTTGCAAAAGGAGATGATGTCCGCGACTTTAAAGATGGAGACCCAACTTCGCAAATCGATTTTGCTTTGGTGGATTCAACAGGATTAGCAAATCTAAAGAACAATAATGTCAAAGTTGATCCAACCGATGTATTGCGTCCTTCTATTTCAACCAAAACACGCGTTTACAAAGGAGGCTCGTGGAAAGACCGGGTTTATTGGTTAAACCCATCAACCCGCCGATTCCTGGATCAGGATAAATCGAGAAATGACCTTGGATTCCGTTGTGCCATGAGTATGATTGGCGATGCAAAGAAAACGGCAAATAAATGATAGCGTGAAATAATTTACAAAGCACCAGTTCTTCGGGAATTGGTGCTTTTTTGTTTTTATTCAGGTTGGTTTTCCAATGGAAATTAGTACTTTTGCAGTCTCAAAAATTCAATTAATAATTCAGAGAAATCTCTATAAACGAAACATTATGAGTAGAACGGTCATTGTTGATGCACTGAAACGAACGGATTTTGGTGCCGAAGTAAACATTAAAGGTTGGGTGCGCACTCGCCGCGGTAATAAAAATGTTAGTTTCATCGCGTTGAATGATGGTTCAACTATCAATAATATTCAGGTCGTAGCTGATAATCAGAAATTTGGTGACGAATACCTAAAACCTATCACTACCGGCGCTTGTATAAGTGTTACCGGCAAGCTGGTTGAATCGATGGGCCAGGGACAACATGTAGAAATTCAAGCCGAAAAAATTGAGATCTACGGTATTGCCGATCCTGAAACTTATCCTTTGCAGAAAAAAGGGCACACGATGGAGTTTTTGCGTGAGATAGCCCACTTACGTCCACGTACCAATACTTTCGGAGCTATTTTCCGTGTCCGTCATAACATGGCCATGGCTATCCATACCTTCTTTCACGAACGTGGATTTTTCTATTTCCATACACCCATCATTACAGCTTCCGATTGCGAAGGTGCCGGACAAATGTTTCAGGTAACTACGATGAACTTGTACGACTTGAAAAAGGATGAAACAGGTCAGATTGATTACAGCAATGATTTCTTCGGAAAACAAGCCAGCTTAACTGTTTCGGGTCAGCTCGAAGGCGAATTGGCTGCTATGTCAATGGGTGCCATTTATACTTTCGGACCAACATTCCGTGCCGAAAACTCCAATACACCCCGTCACCTGTCGGAATTCTGGATGATTGAACCCGAAGTTGCATTCAACGAAATTCAAGACAACATGCAACTGGCTCAGGATTTTATTCAATACTGTGTGAAATGGGCTATCGACAATTGCAAGGATGATTTGGAATTCCTTTGCAACATGTACGACAAAGAATTGATCGAACGTTTGAATTTCGTGGTAAATAACGATTTCGAACGCGTAACATACACCCGAGGTATCGAAATTTTGGAAGCAGCTATTGCCAAAGGACAAAAATTCGAATTCCCGGTAGGTTGGGGAACTGACCTGCAATCGGAACACGAACGCTATCTGGTAGAGCAACATTTCCAAAAACCGGTTATCCTGACCGATTACCCGAAAGAGATTAAATCGTTTTACATGAAGCAAAACGACGATGGAAAAACGGTGCGTGCCATGGATGTTCTGTTCCCTAAAATCGGTGAAATCATTGGCGGTTCGCAACGTGAGGAAGATTACGAAAAACTGAAAAATCGTGCCGACGAAATGGGTGTTCCAACTAAAGATATCTGGTGGTATCTGGAAACCCGTAAATTTGGTACTGCACCCCACTCGGGATTTGGCCTCGGTTTCGAACGCTTATTACTTTTCGTAACCGGCATGTCTAATATCCGCGATGTGATTCCATTCCCACGTACTCCGAACAATGCCGAGTTCTAATTTGTTATTTGAACCGACCATTAT
>DATFAW010000470.1:0-3316 GCA_035254165.1 Paludibacter sp. | reverse complement strand
TGAAATCGCAGGAGTTTATAAATAAAATGAATCCAACACTGATTATTTGGAAATGCCGAAAAACATCACGACCTTTGCACACCAATTTTAAAAACAATAATTATAAACACATAAGTATGAAAACAGCAAAAATTATTACCGAAAAGGGAGAGATGCAGGTTGAGTTTTACGAGCAGGACGCTCCTGGCACAGTGGCAAACTTTATTAAATTGGCTAGCAGTGGCTTTTACGACGGATTAACTTTCCACCGTGTTATACCTGACTTCGTAATTCAGGGTGGATGTCCAAACGGTACAGGTGCAGGTGGCCCCGGTTATACCATTCCTTGCGAGTTGACCGGTGGCAACCAATATCACGATAGAGGTGTGTTGTCAATGGCTCATGCAGGACGCAATACAGGTGGTTCTCAGTTTTTCATCTGCCATTCAAGGAAAAATACTTCTCATTTGGATCGCCAGCATACTTGTTTTGGCAAAGTAGTTGAAGGGTTGGAGGTAATTGATGCTATTCGCCAGGGTGATAAAATCCTGAAAATAGAAGTATCTGAATAAGATTCGAAAAAAGTATTATTAATACAAAAGAGGCTGTTCCATTATGAGACAGCCTCTTTCGTTTTGGTGAATTATTGCCACAACGTCTTTAATTTCGTCCAGCAGCCCGGTCTATAACTTTTTGTGTTAAGTGGATTTTTAGCGGAAAGATAACCGTTTTTCATTATGAGATGGCTCCTTTTTTGTAGTTGGAATGGCTGCTCTTTAAGTTTAACGGGTTTTATTATAATACCTTATACACTCCTATAATTACATAGGGGTCTTCACCTGGTTTGGTTCCACCCATTTCAAATGTGCCTAAAAATATCGCATGATTAAGATAGTTGTACGGGCTGGCAGTTGGAGCTTCAATGTCGATAACCGATCTGGTATAAAACTTTTCGTTTGTTCCCTTGGTTGGTTCATGCATCAATGCCTGATTGGTTATCACAATGATATAGCCATCGTTGGTTTTCAGAAGGTAGCGGGCATAAAGTTCGGTATCTCCGTCTGGACGCACAAGTTGCCAATCTTCTCCTCCCTTTAATACTTCCCCTTTTATTTTAGGACCTTCGAAAGTTCCGCCCGTAATAGGAATCATCCGGCGATAACCCCGCTTACTTTGCCCCACCTCAATAGAGTTGGCAATCTTGACTTTTGCATCCCACATGTGTTCTGTTCTGAAATCCTTATATATACTATCGGTAGATAAAGCAGGTCTTTGCGCAAAGGATTTTTGAAAAGGATATGCCACAATAAATAGTAAAAGGATGATCCAGTATGATCGATAAATTGATTTCTGCATGATTGTCTAATTTAGAAGATTCCTTCTTTTTTGATAGTGTATTAAGGTTAAATACTATACAAATCGACGTGGCCAATATTCCAGTGAAGCTTGCGTAACTGAACCAATCAATTGACAATGTCACCCACAACCGCTTTCTCCGTTTTTTCGAAAAGCGTATTGTAATCACACTCACTTACCGCAATAGGGGGATGAATTATGAATTTCATGTGGTTGCCAATGCCAAGAGGAAATGCTCCGTAGCGAAAAATTTTCCACGAACCGTTGATCGTTACAGGAACCACCAGGGCATTAGGAGCATATTTACACAAAATCTTTAATCCGTTTGGAGCAAAACTTTTGGGTTCTCCATTTCTCGACCTGGTTCCTTCCGGGAAGATTATAGCAGATCGATTTGTAGCTTCAATGTATTCCCCCATCTTTTTTAAGGCCGGTAGCGCCTGTTTTGGATCCTTTCGGTCTATCAATACAGATCCTCCATGATTTAAGTTGTACGAAACACTGGGAATCCCTTTCCCTAACTCAACTTTACTTACAAATTTAGGATGAAACTTACGTAAATACCAGGCCAAACCAACGACATCATACAAACTCTGATGATTTGATACAAATATAAGCGGCTTTCCTTTGGGTAAATCAGCGTTGTTTTCTACTCCAACCGTTGAGAAGGTTACATATATGATACGCAACAAGAAAAAATTCAGCACGTCCACGCTTCTTTTATGCGCTTCGTATCCGAATAAATTAAAGCAAACATACTGAACTGGGTGAAACAGGCAGATGGTAACCAAAAATAGAATATAGGCTACTAATGAGAGTGGATATGAGATTATTTTTTTCATAAACCGTAAATTTTCTACAAAAGTAATAAAATTTGTATCTCCTGCCCACAAACCGATCTTTAAAATTTCTGTTTATAGATAGCAAAAAGCGTCGATTGCAAATTTATGCGAGGCGTTTTAGTGTTACCTCTTTTGTGTTTTTGAAATGATTATTTCGCCACTATCAGGCACTATATCAAACGTTACATAGTTCAACGCCCCTTTCTTCAATATTTCTGTTTTTACTTTTTGACCGTTTTGCATAATGGTTGCGGACTTCCACGTCTTCGGTAATATCCTTCGTATCGTTACCGGATAGTTGTAAACAGAATTGTCCAGTTTGTCGGATACTTGCACGGTAATATGTGTCTTTTTGTTCGATATTTCCCGGACAGTAACTGCATTTCGTTCTCGGATATAACGGACAACGTCACCGAAAGGAGCAATCCAAAACCGATCACTATGCTGCTTCATGTAATCAAGATGCGATCTGAGGACTGTAGATTGGGTAGGAGAGTAGCCACCATCATTATCGATGCTGTGTATCAAAAACACACACCACCCTTTGAGTGAATCAGCTTTTTCCACTTTGCTGTTGAAATCCTGCACGGTCTGGATGGATGACATGGCTCCTGTGGGTATAGAGCTTATCTTCATAAAATCGGATGGCGTTTTTGACTCAATATATCCCTGGCAATGCCTGGCGGCTATATAATAGCTCGAGCACAGTGAATCATTTCCCGGAGCACAAAATGGATAAGCTATTGTTCTGCATGTTTGACCTTTAATATGAGCGTTAATGCTCTCCTGTGAGTTTTTAAGTTCAGGCAATTGCTGGGCTGTGGTTAAAGTTCCGAGGTTAGTATGCGTGACGGTATGACTTGCTATTTCGTGTCCAGCGTCTGCCGCACTTTGCAATCCTGTCCAGTCTTTAATCCACGCTGGAGGAACAAACATAGTTGTTCGAAAACCGAACTCGTTAAACAACGGTATAGCCACTGCCAGTTGATTTGGACAATTGTCGTCAAAAGTGTAACTAATGGCTGCTTCCCGAAATCCTTGCCAGGTTGCTACCTCGTAAAGTCCGGAGTTAGTTTGAGAAAAGATTTTGACGCATATTGCGCTTAAAGTCAATAATACAAGTAAAATGGTTGTTTTTT
>DATFAW010000469.1:0-4741 GCA_035254165.1 Paludibacter sp. | reverse complement strand
AACGACTACAAACTATTATCTACCTAAAATTTACTACTTACTCTACAAATAGTCTGATATATACCGTATATACAAAATATCTAAAAACTACCTACTCCAAAGAATTAACCACTTATCATTAATCATTTACCCATACACCATACACCATACACTTTCCACCCATACACCATTACACCATACACCCTAATACGCATCTACCACCCTCCGGATTCCTTCTTCCAGCGAGATTTTTGGTTCCCAACCTAAGCCTTTGAGTTTAGAAACATCCATCAATTTGCGTGGGGTTCCGTCGGGTTTAGTGCTATCCCAGATTACTTTTCCGGTATAACCAACCGTTTTCCTTACTATTTCTGATAGATCTTTGATGGATAAATCCTCGCCACAACCGGCATTTACATGCGATGGTGTAGTATCAGGTGCATCATAATTCATCAACAGGAATACGCTGGAATCCGCCATATCATCCACATGCAGGAACTCGCGCATAGGCGAGCCTGTTCCCCACAAAGTAATGGAAACTTCATTGTTTACAGACGAAATTCCATACTTAGTGAGCATATTGAGAATGACCTCATCACTGCACGAACCGTTTACACCTTCAATTGGAAGTTTGTCCAAATCAGCACGCAATTTTGTCCAGTCGTTTTCCATTAAGCATTTGCCTAAGTACATTTTACGAATCAATGCCGGCAAGACATGCGATTTCTCTAAATCGTAGTTGTCGTTTTGTCCGTATAGATTGGTCGGCATAATGGAAATAAAATTGCAACCGTGTTCTGCATGATACGCTTCGCACATTTTTATCCCGGCTATTTTGGCAATGGCATACGGTTCGTTGGTTGCTTCTAAGAACCCGGTGAGCAATGCATCTTCATGCATAGGCTGTTCCGCCATGCGGGGATAAATGCACGATGAGCCCAGAAATAACAATTTCTTTACTCCGTGTAAATAACTCTGATGAATTACATGGTTCTGGATCATCAGGTTCTCGTAAATAAACTGGGCACGATAGGTGTTGTTGGCAACAATACCACCCACTTTGGCGGCAGCCAACACTACATATTCAGGTTTCTCTTCTGCAAAAAAACGTGCAACCGATTCTTCACTAAGCAGATTCAGCTGTTTTTTCGAACGGGTTACAATGTTCGAAAATCCTTTGCTTTCCAGGTTTCTTTTTATGGCAGAACCTACCATGCCGTTGTGTCCGGCTATATATATTTTTGAATTTATGTTCATTTGGTATTTGGTGTATAGGGTGTATGCGTTTAGGGTGTAAGAGTGGAAAGTGTATGGTGTATGGTGTATGGTGTATGGTGGAAAATAACTACCTTAATCGGTTTTTATATGCTTTGACTAATGCACTCAGTTGTTTGGCTATTGAATCAATACTCTTTTTGTTTATTTCAAACTGTTCAGTTGTTATGTATTGCAAATCCAAAGAGACAGACAGTTGACAATAAACTTCCATTAGTGAACCATAGGCTATTTCAACAAATCGAATCTTTTCTTTATCTGACAAACGTGAGGTTCCTTCAGCAATATTTGAAACAACCGAAACAGCTGCCCGTTGCAATTGTGAACACAAACCAAACTTTTCATCCGTAGGGAAATTACTTGTCGTCTTGTATATTTCAGTTACAAATTTCCGGGCATCCTGCCAAACGTCTAACTTCTCAAAACTATATTTATATTCCATATCTTTTTTTGGTGGTGGATGAGGAATGGTGGAATGGTGGAAAGTGTAGGGTGGAAAGTGGATTGTGGAAAGTGTAGAAAGTGTAGAAAAATTACACCATACACCATTTTTACACCATAAACCTTACACTATATTTTCACACCATTCTTACACTTTAAACTTTAAACCTTACACCATATTTCTACACCATAAACCTTACACCGTTTTACCCCTTAAACCCTACACCATCAACCATCATTCAAAATAATTCAATACCCTGAAACCGCCTTCTTTCAGATAAGTTTCTTTCTTCATGAGTTTTACATCCGAAAGCATCATATCTTCCACTAAGGCTTTTAAATCGTATTCCGGAGTCCAGTTTAATTTTGTTCGTGATTTTGTTGCATCGCCAATCAATAAGTCCACTTCAGTCGGACGGAAATAATTAGCATCCACTTCTACGATAGGTTCTTTTATAGCATGAATAGCGGCTAAAAATTCTACCCCTACGCGATCACTAAACAGATTTTCATCAATGTTGTCGATATAACCTTTTTCATCGATACCTTCACCTCTAAAGGCAATAACAAGGCCAATTTCGGCAAATGCCATACGCACAAATTCCCTTACTTCGGTAGTAATGCCGGTGGCAATCACATAATCGCTGGGCTCATCTTGTTGCAGAATTAAGTACATTGCCTGAACATAATCTTTTGCATGTCCCCAGTCGCGTTTCGAAGAAAGGTTTCCCAAGAACAATTTATTCTGCATACCCATAGCAATACGGGCTGCAGCACGGGTAATCTTACGGGTCACAAATGTTTCTCCACGTAACGGAGATTCATGGTTAAACAGAATTCCATTGCTTGCATGAATTCCATAGGCTTCGCGGTAATTCACTGTAATCCAATAGGCATACATTTTAGCCACCGCATAAGGCGAACGTGGATAAAATGGTGTTGTTTCTTTTTGGGGAACTTCTTGTACTAATCCGTACAATTCAGAAGTCGAGGCCTGATAAATACGTGTTTTCTTCGTTAAGTTGAGTAAGCGAACTGCTTCGAGAATACGCAGCGTACCAATTCCGTCTGCATTGGCAGTATATTCGGGTGTATCAAAACTTACTTTTACGTGGCTCATAGCAGCCAGGTTGTAAATTTCGTCTGGTTGCGTTTCCTGAATAATGCGGGTAAGATTCATGGAATCCGTCATATCGCCATAATGCAACACCAAATTCCGGTTATCAACATGCGGATCCTGATATAAATGGTCAATACGATCCGTATTAAAAAGTGAAGAACGACGTTTCAAACCATGTACTGTATATCCTTTTTTCAATAACAATTCGGCTAAATAGGCACCGTCTTGTCCGGTTATTCCGGTAATCAAAGCAACTTTTTTCATCAATTATGATTTATCTAAATATTACAAATTTTTTAGGGTGGAAAGGGTAAGGGATAAGGGGTCTGGAGTAAGGTGTAACAGTTTAATTATGAATTGATCATTAACCATTTATAATTCATCATTCTTCCAACGCCTTTTTCAAAAACATCGCTCCCAGTAAATAGAATACTATCAGGAAGCCACCCAATACTCCGCCTGTAGCCATTGCTTTCCCTTTTCCCAACCGATCTTTTTCCAACGGGAAACGGGGGGTATCGATAATTTGAACAATGGGTGTTTCGCGTGCCAAATCGAGCTTTAAGGTTTCAAGGTTTTTCAACACTTCCGTATATACCGTGGCATACAGCTGTGCATTATTTTCCTGTTTGATTTTGGGAACGGCAGCAAACTGCAATGCCTGGTTGATATTTACCTGCGAATAACCGGCACTCCGGTAAAGTGATGATTCGTACAGATGCTTAATGGAATCAGCTTTAGCCTGCATCATATTAATATTCGCGCGGCTTTGAGCCGTACGGGTTTCTTTGTAAAACTTATAGGTTTCTGCCATCAGTTTTTCCACAAAGAGTTTCGAGAAAAGTTCATCCTGACTGGTGAAGTTTACATTGACAAAACTCAATTTTTTATCTTTACGGGCGATAGTCAAGGCATTCGATTTTATAATCTTATTATAAATACTATTCAGCACACTATCCTGCGTCCGGGTAAAGGTCTCCCGCTTTTGTCCTACCGGATAACTAAGTGTTTGAAGTTCTTTATTAGTCACGCTTTTCTGCCACGCATCACGTAAACCATTAAACTGAATATATGCTTCTACCAAATTTTGTTTCTTGCCTTGGTAATCAACCGGAGTCAATAAAGTTTGGTCAATCGTATGGGGAGATTGCATGATCTCCAATAAATTATCACCGCTGAATGCGCCACTGCTTCCGCCACCCATCATACCGCTTAAACCGAAAGACGACGCCAGATCAGCGAGTCCGCCTCCCCCACTACTCTTTTCAACCAAAGCAAAAGAAAGATGAGCCGTATATTTCGGTTTGGTCAGTAACGAAGCGGCTAAACCGATAGCAGCTCCTCCCAGTCCGAAAACCAGAATGATGATCCATTTGCTTAGCAGATAGTGCCACCCTTCCCCAGCTTTTTCTATTAATTCTTTCAACGAAATTTCGTCGGCATTCACCGTATTTACTTTTTGATCTGTACTCATATTTATTTTTAGGTATAGGCACTAAGACCGCCCAATGATTTTAATATTTAATTTAAGTTCAAAATAAGAAATATGTAACGTCGTATAACTTTCAAAAAAAAGAAGTATAGAACGCGGATAAACGCAGGTATAGCGGATTTTATAACGGATTTTAATCCCAATAAATCGGGATGATTTTCAAACATTTATTGTCTTATCGGTCATGCTTGCATGACTAAAATCAGTTTTAAATCAGTTTAATTATTATTCCGTAAACGGAATCGAAGATCAACGTAGTTAATATTCCATCCGTTCTTATCAGCTTAATCCGTGAACGCCGACTTGTAGGCATGTTCCATCCGCGTTCTATTCTTTTTGTAAAATACGACATTATATTTTGACAATTACTTAAACAAACTCGTAACTATTTACTTGTAACTACTTATAAATTGTGAATAATCATCTATTATTTT
>DATFAW010000468.1:0-3018 GCA_035254165.1 Paludibacter sp. | reverse complement strand
CGTACAAAAAGATCATTGTTTTGTAAACTGTCGGAAGTTCCATTCTGTGCGGCTCCTCAATTTTAATTAATTAAAATGTAGAAACAGTTTCTTTTAATTATAAACAATAAAGACATTGTTATGCGAAATTTAATCCCATTCCTGGTTTTTGTATTGATGGTAATGATTTTCAGCGCTTGCGTTAACAACAAAGAAGAAGTGCTCTACCCAAATGTATCAAATTCATGCGATACCACAAACATTACTTTCAAAGCCAAAGTTGCACCCATTTTTTCGGCAAATTGTCTTAGTTGCCATGGCAATGATGCAGCGGCCGCAAATGGCGGTGGGGTTAGATTGCAAGACTACGTTGATGTAAAATCGCATATTGATCGTATCTATGGTTCCATCTCGCATCAAACCGGATACATCCCTATGCCTAAAAACATGACCAACACCATCGACAAATGTCAAATAAAAATTGTACAAATATGGATACAAAAAGGAGCATTAAACAACTAAAGTTTTTTGAGTTGGTTTATTATCGTATAAGCCGTTACTACTAACTCCTGAAAATATGAATGCATTCAAAATTCTGAATTTATCGCTTGTCCTCTGCCTTAGCACGCTTTGCGTTTACTCACAAGAGAACAACTTATTCAATCAGCTCGACAGCATTACTCCCAAAGGCGTTCAATATACTTATGGCACCTTTAAATCTACCAGGGTGCTCAATGGACACTCCAACGAACGAATGCCACAAGGACAGCTTGACGTTAGATTTGAGCATCGTTTCGGATTAATGAACCAGGGTTATTACCAGTTTTTTGGATTAGACCAGTCCAGCACCTTGATTTCACTTGAATATGGAATAAAAGATTGGATAATGGTGGGGCTCAATCGTACTTCGATAGACAAAACAGTATCCGGATTTACTAAATTCAGTATTCTCAGACAGAGCACCGGTGCAATAGAAATGCCTGTGTCTTTATCATTATTATTGGAAACAAGCGTTATTGGAATTAAATGGCCTGATCCCACAAGGGATAATCTATTTTCATCGCGCATTAGTTATATCGGCCAGTTGATAATAGCCCGTAAGTTTAATGAGAACCTTTCTCTTCAACTCGCACCAATATGGATTCACCGAAATTTGGTGTCAGCTGTCATTGATAAAAATGATCAGTTTGCATTAGGTATGGCTTCGCGATATAAAATTTCACGCCGATCATCAATTAATATTGAGTATTATCCTGTCTTCGGTTCATCGTGGGACCATAGCAGGAGTTACAAAAATGCCCTTGCGGTTGGATTTGACATAGAAACAGGTGGTCATGTTTTTCAGTTGATATTGTCAAATACACAAGGTATGATCGAAAAAAACTTTATCACCGAAACAACTGGAAATTGGCTGAAAGGCGATTTACATCTTGGATTTAATATTTCGCGCGTATTTTCATTGAAATAATTGAAAACCAGAAAGTATGAAAACAAAAATGATTCTGCTCTTATTACTATCAGGGATATTCACAACTACCTTTGCGCAAGATAAACTTATCACAAAAACAGGTCACATTTGGTTTTACTCGCACGCAGCACTCGAAGACATAGAAGCACATTCAAGGCAAGCAGCCGCTATCATTATAACAGCAAAAGGTTCTATAGCAGTGATGATTCCAATTATGTCTTTCCAATTCAGAAAGACTTTAATGCAAGAACATTTCAACGAAAACTATATGCAATCTGCGAAATATCCGAAGGCTACTTTTATGGGAAGTATAAATAATTTAGCTGAGATCAATCCTAAAAAGAATGGCATATATAAAACAACTGCTGAAGGAGACATGACTATTCACAATGTAACCAAACACATAAAAGCTGACGGTACGGTTGAGGTTAAAGATGGAAAATACTACGTCAAATCAAAATTTTATGTCTTGCTTAAAGATTATGATATAGCTATCGAAAACCGTTTCACCCGGAATATAGCTTCGACAGTTGAAGTTAATGTTGATTTAAACTTTTAATAACGCAACACTATGAAGAATAAAATTATAAAATACGGAGGCATCATAGGTGTTGTAGGATTTATGATTGTACTAAGTGTAGCCATTTATATGTTCAATAAGCCGAAACGAAATATTGCAAAAACGAAGGCTGAATACGCCCTCACGGCAACGCAACTTATAACAGAATTTATACAGAATGAACCGGCTGCCAATTCCAAATATCTATCAGCAGCATACGGTAAAGTGATTCAGGTTTCGGGAATTATTGGAGAAATAAATCTTACTGGTGATACAATTCTCAACCTTTCACTCAAAGAACCAGGAATGAAATCCGGTAGTGTCAATTGTTCTATGCAAAGAACTGAACTCAACAAAATAAAATTGCTTAAAATTGGAGACAAAGTAACTGTAAAAGGAGAATGTACCGGATATTTGAACATTACCAACGAAGTTTCTGTGGTAAAATGTTTACTGGAAGAGTAGAATCCTCACTGCATAAAACAAAACAGGCCGGAAATTCCGACCTGTTTTGTTTTATGATTAACGTGTTTTCAGGTTCAACTTTTTTCTAAAATCAATCATACCCTTGAATTGGCGATCGATATTGGATACCGGTGTTACGTTGACCGATTTCACTTTGGTTTGTGTTGTCGTCATAAATGCTCCATTGGCAATATGATTGATAGCTTGCGACATACAGGCATCATTTACATTACCCCAGGAAAGATTATACGAATCGTTGGCTATAACTCCGGGGTATTTAGCAGTTCCGGGGGTCATTCCCGCATAATACCCTCCTTCGTTATTCGCATTTACCGACTCAAACGAAACAGCATAAAGGTCATAACCTTCCTTCGGCGTTGTTTGTGTGTCAGTATAACCTATAGGCGTTGACCAAAAGCCACAAGGTTTTCCATAAGTAGTATGACCAATTAGAAACAGGTTTCCACTGTAATAAGGACGCAAATTATTTATAAGTAATTCCGCTGCCGATGCAGTTCCGCCACTTACAATAAAGTAGATTTTAATT
>DATFAW010000467.1:0-4092 GCA_035254165.1 Paludibacter sp. | reverse complement strand
CGAACTACCAGAAGTTTGATGATCCGGAGCTTCATCGTTACGGTTTTTATACACTATATCGAAAGCATTATTCTTCATTTCCAGGCTTGCAAATTTAGCTTCGATGCCAAGTAGTTGCGCAGCTCCTATAAGTTCCGGACTGGCTTTATACTTGCTAAGCATTTCTGACACTACACCCGTTTGAGTATTAAGTGGAAGCTTTGTGGCATTCCAGTATGGAGTCAGGAATAATTTCAAGGTTTGTGCAGCAGCTTTTTTAGCCGGATCGCTACCTTTAAAATGATAAGTTACATCACGGTTAATTTCATACTCAACATCGTCACGATCTTTGTCCAACGGTTTTAGATCATCGGTAAGTCCGCTTTTCTGATTTTTGTTTATCTGCTCTCCAAAACTTTCATTGTCGGTAATCAACTTAGTGAGTGCCACATTGACAGTCTCTCCAAGATAGGATTGAACCGGAATACTAATGTCGATAGACGATTTGATAAGAGAGAATGTGTTGTTGACAGACAAACCACTGGAACGCAGAACTGAAAATGACATTTTTTTCATAAGAGTTGATTTTTAATATTAATAATTAGAAAAACATATACAGGTTAATCGAAAAAAAAGATCGTTTTTTTACCTTTTCAGAACATGAAAAACGGTAGAAATACCAAAACAACTGTCGGGAAAGCTCTGTAACTTGTCAGATGATCCAAAACAACCAGCGGGAAGGTTTTACAACCCGCAAGATGGTTCAAAACAACTATCGGGAAGCTTCTTCCGGATGCAAAATGATTCAAAACAACTGTTGGTAAGGTTCTACCACATGTAAGTTGGTTCAAAACAATTGTTTTGAAGATTCTACAACTTAATAGATGGTTACAGGGAGCATTTTTTCGTCCACACCTCCGTAGGGACAGGTCGAGACCTGCCCAATTGGATGAAAGCAACAAGGTTTTTGGAGATTCAAAGATCAATTGTAGTACAAATATAATACGTTAATTTGAATTATTAACGGTATTACAGAATTATTTTTAAATTATTTTTTGATAATACACAAAAACTTAGTGTTTATAGGGATTTCAGGGGAATGAGGAGACTGAGGAGACAGTAGTGACTGGTATAAATCTATGAAATGCTGGGTCAGAAATGAGAAAATCTCCGAACAACTTGAGCTATTCGGAGATTTTCTTTGTGGTTGCTGAACTTTATATCTATCAATATGTGAAGCAAACAATATTTGAGCAGACAGGGTTGCCTATTTATGATCAATTATTTGTTTCTTCGAGCACTTTTGCTTTTTCTTTTTCAAATTCATTTTGAGTAATGATTTTTTCATCAAGAAGTTTTTTTAGCTCGCGAAGTTTATCTGCTTTAGATTTTTGAACAGTTGGCACTTGTTGAATCTGCTGTGTTTGTTGCATTTCAGTTTTGACTGCATCTTGTACTGCAATAGGATTCAATTCGTAATTATGCGTTTGTTTATATTTCAGCGTCCATAAAAATGGCACCCAAACAAAAATACCACCAATTATTGCACCTATGTCAGCTTCCTCATTTTTAGAAAATTCTGTTACAAGAGGTGCATATCCTTCTTTTTCTATCTTAACTAATGTAGAACTTCCAACTATTTTCGAATCTCTATGTTTATACGGGGTTTTCCCAACAAATTCCCCATCAAGGTATAATTTTGCATCAGGTGGATTAGATACAATCATTGTAGAGCTTGAGCAACTTGCAAAAAACATAGTGCATGCAAGAAAAAAGCTAACATTACGTGTTGTTTTATTCATTTTGAAGTATGAGTTTTTCTTTTAAATAATTTGATTGTAAAAAACAAAAGTGAAATACCTAAAGTCATCAATAATAAACAGCCGGATAAAACTCCCATTCCGTAATTCGATAAATGACCAACAGCCTGCAAACAGCTAACTAAACCATAAACAGGATAAGTAATTAACAAGATAGAGAGGATTAATAAAAGATATTTCATTCTAGTCTTCTTTAAAAATCATGACAAGCCTACCAAAACTTGTCATGATATCTGATTTGGTTTACTTAGTAATAGTTACAGTTGTTGGAGTATAAAGGTTCCAGGTTATTATAGAAAGAAGGCCATCTATAAATGAATGAGAAACTGTAATAGAGTAATCTTTGGCATCGCCAGTCAATTCTTGTACTTTCACAGTTGAAATTGGAGCCAATCCATTAATTAAATAATGATTGTGCGAAACAACTTTTACTCCTGTTTGTGGACCTTTACCAACTGTTGCAGTAAATGTGTAACAAGAAGTCATCATCAAAGAAACAGCAATAACGAAAGTCAATTTAATTAAATTCATTTTCATAAATCAGATATGTAATTTTTGCCTACTCTCAAGTTTTTCGGCGTTCTCTCCCTACTCTGTTTCGGATTTTCGGGTTATTCCGTATATATATTTTTTGCTAGCTCTTTCGCGTCATCGGTAAAGCATTTTCACTTATTTGAGAATTATTTCTGCAAAAGTGCAAAGACATTTAATCCCAAAACAATTAAATCTACCCCGGCTTATGAAGTTATCAAAACTTAATGCCTCAAAGGTAAAGAAAATATTTTTAACGACAATGGTTAATCAATAACTTTTCAAAAAAAGGTTGCTATCTATTAATCATTGTCCATATTAGACAAATCACATTTATCTGTATGAAAAAAGAGCCGCGAAATATCGTGGCTCAGTTGAATTAATGAAAATTCTTTTAATTATGCATTGTGCATTGTATCTGTTTTATTTCTTCGGCTTGTTCCGGTGGAATTTCCCTTTGCCGGCAGCAAATTTCTTATGGCCAAAGCGGTGTAGCTCGGGTCTATATTCCGGCGCTTCGCCCAATTCTTCGGGCATCGGGATTTTATAAATATCTTTTTCCAGAAATTCTTCTATTTGTTTGAACTTATATTGTTCTTCTTCCGATACAAATGTAATAGACATCCCTTTGGCACTGGCACGCGCCGTACGGCCAATACGGTGAACATAATCTTCTGCATCGTGAGGTACATCGTAGTTTATCACCAACGAAATATCATCGATATCAATACCGCGCGACACAATGTCGGTAGCCACCAAAATACTCACACGGTTATTTTTGAACTCGTGCATCACATGTTCACGTTGCGCCTGGTCGAGGTCGGAGTGCATCTCGCCTACCGAGAGTCCCATTTGACGGAATGTTTTGAAAAGTTCTTTTACTTTCAGTTTCGAACCGGAGAAAATAATCACTTTCGTGGCTTCTTGCTCCACAAACAAATGACGTATGATAGCTTGTTTTTGAGCTTCGTAGCAAATGTAAGCCGTTTGCATAATGCTTTCGGGTGGTTTCGAAACAGCTATTTTCACTTCAAACGGATCGTTCATAATTGTTTTTGCCAGCAACCGGATTTTTGGAGGCATGGTAGCCGAAAACATAATATTTTGTCGATCTTTTGGCAAGCGATTTACCACCTGCATGATGTCGTCGAAAAAACCCATGTCGAGCATACGGTCGGCTTCATCAAGAATAAAATATTTTACGTGCGAAAAATCGATGTCGTAGAGATTGATGTGCGAAAGCAAGCGTCCGGGAGTGGCAATTACCACGTCGGCTCCTTTTTGCAATCCGCGTCGTTGTGTATCCCAGGCCGACGAATCGTTGCCGCCATATACCGCCACCGACGAGAAGGATGTAAAATAAGAGAAACCTTCCATTTGCTGGTCGATTTGTTGCGCCAACTCGCGCGTGGGAGCCATAATGATGGCATTTACTTTGTCCTCGGCATGAGGCTCCGATTGTAAGTTGTGTAAAAGGGGCAAAATAAAAGCCGCTGTTTTACCTGTTCCGGTTTGCGCACAAGCTATAACGTCGCGTTTCTGTAAAATTACGGGGATAGTTTCGGCCTGAACCGGGGTGGCTTCTTTAAAATTCATGGCTTGCAATCCGTCTAAAACGGCATCGCAAAGGGGAAGTTCGTCAAATCTCATTGAAAATATATTAATATGCCACAAAGATACGCAAATTAAACTGACTCCCAAGATATAACGACCCCTAAATCTCCTAAAGAGGACTTAAGGGTCGTTATATCTAAATGAAAAA
>DATFAW010000466.1:0-3832 GCA_035254165.1 Paludibacter sp. | reverse complement strand
GCTGGAGACCTTCACGCTGCTGAGCGATTTCTCCAACAGGTTTCGAAATTCCCGATTGACGGTTATCCGTTTCCAACTGTTGCAAAATTTGCTCCGAACGTTTCACAATACTTTGAGGCATTCCGGCCATCTTAGCCACGTGAATACCAAAACTGTGCTCACTTCCACCACGAACCAGCTTACGCAGGAAAATCACTTTTTTATCCACCTCTTTTACCGAAACATTGTAATTTTTGATCCGATGGAACGATTTCTCCATTTCGTTCAACTCGTGGTAGTGAGTCGCAAAAAGGGTTTTGGCTTTGCACGTGCCATGTTCGTGAATATATTCCACAATGGCCCAGGCAATAGAAATACCATCGTAAGTGCTTGTTCCACGGCCTAATTCATCGAAAAGAACTAAACTACGATTGGAAAGATTATTCATAATACTGGCCGCTTCGTTCATCTCCACCATAAAAGTAGATTCGCCCTGCGAAATATTATCGCTCGCGCCTACCCGGGTAAAAATCTTATCAACCACGCCAATTTTAGCTCTTTCTACCGGCACGAAACAGCCGATTTGAGCCATAAGCGTAATAATGGCCGTTTGGCGAAGCAAAGCCGATTTACCTGACATATTTGGTCCGGTAATGACAATAACCTGCTGGGTTTCGTTATCCAAATATACATCGTTGGCAATGTAAGTCTCACCAACCGGAAGTTGTTTTTCGATGACCGGATGGCGACCTTGTTTGATCTCAAGCACATCAGTATCGGTCACTTCAGGACGGACGTATTTATTTTCGGTAGAAACTTTGGTAAACGAAAGCAAACAGTCGAGTTGCGCAATCAAGTTGGAATCCAATTGTATGGCAGTTATATAATCAATCAGGCTCAAAACCAACTCATTGAATAGTCGCGTTTCGATTGCCAGAATTTTCTCTTCCGCTCCCAGAATTTTTTCTTCGTACACTTTCAATTCCTGCGTAATATACCGTTCGGCATTTACCAACGTTTGTTTGCGAATCCAGGTTTCCGGCACTTTATCTTTGTGCGTATTGCGCACTTCAATATAATATCCGAACACGTTATTGAAACTGATTTTCAGACTTGGAATGCCAGTTTCTTCGCTTTCGCGCTCCTGAATTTTTTGTAGAAAATCCTTTCCGGAATAAGCCAATTGGCGCAACTCATCTAACTCTGCATCAACTCCGGACTTTAGAACTCCACCACGATGAATAAAATTAGGTGGGTCGTTATCAATTTCTTTTTCAATTTTCTCAGAAATAACAGCACAGGCATTTAGCTGGTCAGCTATTTTTCGCAAAGTCTCATTTTCCGATTGTGAGCAGGCTTGTTTTATCGGTTCAATGGCTTTCAATGCCACTTTGAGCTGCACCACTTCCCGCGGGTTTATGCGTCCAACAGCAACTTTGGAAATAATACGTTCCAAATCGCCAATCAGAGCAATATTTTGTTCAAGAAGAAGCTTCATTTCCGGATTTCGGAAGAAATACTCCACCACGCTCAACCGTTCGTTGATTGGCTTCACATCTTTCAACGGAAAAGCAACCCAACGTTTGAGCATACGTGCACCCATCGGACTGATTGTCTTATCAATCACATCGAGCAACGTTCGTGCACCCTCATTGATCGAACCATACAGTTCAAGATTTCGAACCGTAAAGCGATCAAGCCAAACATAGCGCTCTTCTTCGATGCGCGAAAGCTGTGTAATGTGCCCGGTTTGCTGGTGATGAGTCTGATCCAGATAATGCATAATAGCCCCGGCTGCCACTACGCCGTTGGGCAAATTGTCTACGCCAAAACCTTTCAGGTTCTTAGTTTCGAAATGTTTCAGCAGACGCTCGTTGGCTGTGTCGGGCGTGAAAGCCCAATCTTCAAGCGCATAGGTAAAGAATTTGGTGCCGAATAATGCTTCAAAATCTTTGCGCTTTGAACGATCGAAAAGAACTTCTTTCGGGCCAAAGCTATTCAATAATTTATCAACATATTCTGCCGTACCCTCTGCCAACAGAAACTCGCCGGTAGAAATATCAAGAAAGGAAACGCCAATATGACTTTTGTTCATATAAACGCTTGCCAAAAAAGTATTTTCCTTGTGATTCAGTGTGGTATCGCTATACGAAACGCCTGGCGTAACCAATTCGGTAACACCACGTTTCACAATTTTTTTTGTAAGCTTAGGATCTTCTAGCTGATCACAAATGGCCACACGCATTCCAGCACGGACCAACTTTGGCAAATAGGTATCCAACGCATGGTGTGGAAAACCGGCCAGTTCAATGGTTTTACCAGAACCATTTGCACGTTTAGTGAGGGTAATTCCCAATACCTGCGAAGCTTTGATAGCATCGCCCGAAAAAGTTTCGTAAAAATCACCGCAACGAAAAAGCAAAATCGCATCAGGATGCTTTGCTTTGATTTCGTTGAATTGCTTCATCATTGGCGTTTCTACAATTTCATTTGCCATAAAAATAAATATAATAACCCCTATCCTCCGTCAAATGCCGGACAGGCCCTAAGGAGGATTAGGTAAGTTTTGTCTCCTAAATTTTAATTGTAATTATCTTGTGATTTATTTCAAAACACGAAACCAATAATTCATAACTGGTTTCGCATCCCACTCTTATTTCCTTTTAGGGGTTAGGGGTTTAAACAATCCATCAATCGCATCAGTCATGCGCGACCATAAGAATTTTTGTTTTTCAACTTTAATATTCTCTATCATATTTTCTGAGCGTTGATTTGAGAAGAAATCAACCAGTGCATCAGCAATTTCCATTGGGTCTACATCAACAACATAACCAACTTTTCCATTTGGAATTGTTTCAGCCAAACCACCAACATTAGTCACCAACATCGGTTTTTCAAAATGATACGCAATTTGGCTAACACCACTTTGCGTAGCTGTACGATATGGTTGCGCCACAATATTCGCTAAACTGAAATAGTTCCGAACTTCATTATCCGGAATAAAACCCGTACGTAACTCGACTAAGCCCTCGAGTTTCAATTTAATAATTAACTCGAGATAAGGTTGTGGATTCTCGTAAAATTCACCGGCAATGATCAATCGAACAGGAAATTGACGCAAACGTTGATCGGCGAAAGCTTCCATCAACAAATCCAAACCTTTGTAATGACGAATAAATCCGAAAAACAAGATATAAGATTTATGCTCATGAAGTCCAAGCTTCATGGCCGCCTCCTTCTTAGTCAATGCACTTCCATAATGATCGTAAATTGGGTGAGGCGACACCGCTTTTGGCTTATTGTGCGAATCAAAAGACTTTATATCAGTCGTCACCGATTCCGCCATGGACACAAAACCGTCCATAGAGTTTACAAAATAACGTGGAAAAAGTTTATCAAGAATAGTCGGTTCATGCGGAATCATGTTATGAATAAGACCTACCATTTTTGTTTTTGACGAACGGGCATAGCGCGCAATTGTACCATAACACGGAGCCATAAAAGCCATCCAATAACTGAAAATAACAATATCCGGCGACTTTTCCTTTATCTTACGGCCTACTTTTATCCAATTCAATGGATTCGTTGAATTAATCAGTCGCGTAACTTGTAGATCTTTAGGTGCAAGTTCATCCGAGAATTGTGTTTTTCCCGGAAACAGAAACGCCGGGTATTGAAGCGAGAAAGTAATGATTTCCACTTCATTTCCCTGTTTCAGATATTCTCGCGCCAAACGTTCGTTGTAAGCTGCCAAGCCACCACGATAAGGAAATGCTGTACCAACTATAATTATTTTCATACTATTAATGAACAATATTAGATTGATAAACAAAAAGTTAGAAGCAAAAAGTTA